>JACMJB010000183.1 GCA_014380815.1 Armatimonadota bacterium | reverse complement strand
TCGTTCTGATGGACCATTGCTGACTGTGTTAACCGTAATTGAGTCGGAGCCTACCATGACAATTTCTCAGAAACTCAGCATGTACACGGTATTGTGCATCTCAGCGCTCTGGCTCTATTTTTTCTTTAGCTATGAAGGCCGCCCGAGTTCGGATGGCCTTCATGATTCCCTAATACTTCTGTTGGTGCTTCTCTTCTCCTCTGTGTTTTTTGCCCTTGCGGGCCTCATTCTTGGCTTGCTACAAATAAAAAGTAGGCAAGGCAAAATAGGGTTTACCATATCAGTTCTGTGCCTGCTTATAATTTTACTGCCGTGGGTGTGGTTGCAGTTTTAGGATGGAGGCTCACTTGAACGGCTGTGGGCTTATCCGCGTTACGTGACGTTGCCAATCTCCATCGTCCGCCATTCCGGGATTAGTGAAGACTACAACGCAAATAAGGCCATAGCGGAAAAAATGAAGGTTTGGCTTCACAAATACCCACATACAGTTCTTGATGGGGACAAAGGTCAGTATCCTCCTGCCTAGCGGAGTCGCACCATACCAGCGGGTCTGATCCAGCGGCATGAGCGGAGTCTTGGCGAATACCGCGCCTATGCCTTCGACCCGCCGGGCAACCTCGCCCGCTGGGAAGTTATTGTGGCTGTGCAAGGGACGGGTCGGCCAGAAAGTTGGTGCGCCATTTGAGCAGCGGGATCAGTGCGCGCTCATAAGGCAGTACCTGCACGGGCTGAGACAGCCCGCGCTCCCGCATAAACCGTATCACGACCTCGCCGAGCAGGCGGATATTGCCGGTGTTGACCTTGCGGTCGAACAGGGTCGCCATGCCCGCCTCGGAGCGGATGAGGTCCGAGACCTTGACGGCTTGCGGGGTGCCGTTCACCGGGATCATCACCCGATCGTCGGCGGGATAGTACTGCTGCTTGGCGATCTGGATCTGCGCGATCTGAAAGGCTCGGGATCGACCCGCCCGCTGAAAGACGGCAATCAGGCGCTTATCGTCAATGATCTTGATGTTGGCTGCTGGTCCGCGAAGCTCGGCTCCGGTGAGGGGGTCCACCACCACCAGGGTCCCGGCATCGTCCACGGTGATCCCGAAGCGGCGGAAGTCCGTCTCGAAGTCATCGGGCCGGGTCTCCTTTTCGCGCTTCAGGACCGCGCCCAGCGAGCCGGCACCGCCGCCGAGCGAGGCAAACTGAATGAACCCCACCGAGACAAAGCCGGTATCGTAGGTATTCACGGAGTCAAAGCCGCCTTCAAGCACCGAGACCGCCTTGACCACCTGCTGCTCGAACGGGGTGAGTCCTGCCTGAGCGAACAGCCCCGCGAGGTCTTTGGGCGGCAGATCGCGCAGCCGGGTCCCGAAGCTGATTACCCCCTGCGCAAACCGATACGACGGATTGCGCGAGGTCGCCGCAGCGATGTTATCGGTGTAGATAAGGGTCTGTCCCTCTTCGAAGGTGACCGTGTAGCGGCGCGGCAGCACGGCGGTATAGAACGGCGGTGGGTTGCCGACCGCCGCCAGCAGGTCCGGGGGAATCGTGCCCGGCAGTGGCGGCGCGGCGGTCACAAGGGCTGCCGACCCGGTCGGACCAAGCTGGAGATTCGCGGCATCCGCCGCCTGCTGCGACTGCCAGCGGTCATAAGTGAGCTTGGCGCTGACCCAGCGTTCCCATCCTTTTCCGACTTCCGTATCGGCAAGCGGGGCATCGCGCTTCTGGGGTCCTGCCGCCCGCCCGGGGCGCGATGCCCCGTTGTAGGACCGCAGCCATACCGATGCCTCCGGCAGCAGCCGCACCACGAACGGCCCGTCTTTCTCACCGGTCCGCACCCCAATCCCGTATCGCCCCGGTTGGTTCCAGTAGCCCAGGATACGGGCTCGCTCCGCCTCCGAAAAGAGCGGCGTGGGGGCCGCCGCGATAACCGGATCAGAGCGCAGGATCGCCGGGACCGCTGGGGGAGTCTCCTGTGCCCGCGCGGGGGGCGGTACGGGCAGGCTGAACAAAAGTGTCAGAAGAGAACCGAAAGCGGCGAAGGAGACGGGCGAGGGATGAGCCGCCGGGCAGGCGAGGGGCATAAAACCGATTCCTTTCCGGTGACAGAGGGCCTTGCGACCAAACCCGATCCGTGCGCCGATTGGAAGCAACGTTCACCGCCGCGACCCACGATCCCTCGCGGAGAATGCCTGCCTGAACACAAAGACAGATGCAAAGACTGAAAAAAGCGGCTGCCCCTTCGCAGGAGCAGCTCGTTTTCCCGCAGCGACTGATGGTCACCGAAGCTGCGGCGGCGCGGTGGATGCCGAAACGGCGGGCTTCGCGGCCTTGGTGGCGGCGGCAAACTCCTCCCAGAGTGTGGGAGCGTCCTTACCAGTGACCTGTTTCCAGAGGGCGTCGGTGTAGGTGCCCGCAGACAGGGCGATACTCAGCTCCTGGACCGCGCCTTTTTTACGGTTTTCGTCCACCCAGATCAGAAAAGCCGCGGTCGTTTTGTAGGCATCCGTATATTTCGCCTTGTCGAAGTTAATGGGGCGCATCGGGGTCGCCGACTCGAAGTAGTGTCCCCGTACATAGTCCGCGATCCCCTCAACCAGCCAGGATGCCTGATAAGACGGATACCGCTGCACCAGATGGGTCAGTTCGTGGATCACCATCCCGTAGTCGTCGGGGTGCGCTTTTACCCAGTCGGCGGCGATATAGAGGTCCGAGCCGTTCGCATAGGCGACACCCTTCATGTCCTTCTTGAAAAAGATCGTGACACGGCTGAGAGGCTTGCGTTTGCGGTCATCCGCCCCGAGGATCGCGCTGACTTTGGGATACCAGGTCTGGCACAGCGATTCCGCGACGTATCCCCAGGTCTGAAGCTCTGGGACCTCGGAGGTATCCGCGACAAACACCGGGGCGAGAACGGTACCTGGCTTGGGGTCGGGGACAGCGGCATAGGGCGGCGGCACCGCCACTGCTTTGGCTGTGGGCGGCACCGGTTTGACCGGAGCGACCGGCGCGACCGGCGCGGGCGTCGCTTGTGCCTGGGCGGGACGGGGGGCAGCCAGCGCAAGTGCGGAGAACAGGATCAGGGTGGTGGGCCGCAGAGCGAAACGCAGAGAGTGATTCATTAGGTCCGGTTTCCTTACTGAAACGTGATTTTCTATCGGGGATGCCCCCGCCCTCGCAGGCGGGGGCAGATTGCTGTCTACTGCGGCTTCGCTGCCAGCAGCGTACGAACGAAGTCACCTGGCAGGGCTTCGCGCCACACCGAGAAACCGGCGATCTTTCCGGCAAAGCGACCGCCGTTGTCCCACGCGGATGGCGGACCGAGTCTGACGGTCGAAGCGGCATTCGAGAAAGCGGCGGACTCGGCGTGGACCTCCTCGCCGTTTTTGTACAGGCGGACCATTTTTCCGTCGAAGGTGATGGTCACCATCTGCCACTTGCCCACATCGAAGGCCTGACCGGCGCTGATGTCCACATTGCTGCCCCAAAAGTGGATGCTGTTCTGGAATTTGACCAGGTACCGCTGCTCTCCGGAGGCGTCTCGACCGTCCCCGAAGCCCCCCAGGATCGTCAGCTCCTTGGGCTGCTTATCCAGGAGGACCCACTGATTGATTGTCCACGGGGACGCCGCATCGGTCGGCAGGCTAGGAACGTCGGCCTGTACGATTCCCGTGCCCGTCCCCGTCAGGGTTTCTGTCCCCGCCCGTACGAAGACCGGTTTCAGAAGCGTCAGCGGCTGCGGCGTGGAAACCGCGGTGTTGCCGCGCGCGGACTGGTCGCGCACCCCGCCTGCCGCGATCGTGCACGCACCGTCCTGTGGCAGGGCCTGCGCGAACGTCAGCAGAACGGTGCGGTTATCTGGAGCGAGCCGCGCGGTCTTCACCACGTTCGCGGGGGAGAGGGAGTAGGCCGCCGCCCGCTGGGCGCTCGCCCTGGTGACTGGCTCAGAGAAGACCAGCCGGGCATCGGTGAGGCCGATGGCATCGGCGGAGACGATCTTCGGAGCCGCAGTATCGTTGACGGTGAACCGGGCGCGGGTGATGGGGCCAGCGGGAGCGCCAGACGCCAGGTAGGGGCGCACCTGGAGCGTGGCGGTGCGAGTGACAGTCAGCGTGCCAGTATAGACCGGGGACTTCGCGGTGGGAACGGACCCATCGAGCGTGTAGCGCAACGGGGAGTTGCTGCTCCAGTAGAGCGGGTCCTCCAGGGCTACGGAAACCGCGTCGGTGTGCGTTCCGCCTGCGGGAACGATGGTCGCGGGGGTATCTGGAAGGTGGTTCGCGAGGGTATCGTAGAGGGGTGCTGCGGGCGTGGTGTCGGCGTTCGGGTTCTGGGCAAGGGTGGCGGCGAGAATGCGGACGCGCTCGTTGCGAGGCAGGGTGAGCGTGGTCACCCCGTCGGGCACGTCGAGGGCGTAGCGATACAGATAGCAGAACCGGTAGGCGTCGTTGGTGCCGTCGGCAAGCCGCCAGTGATCCGAACACCACGCCACCGGGTCGCGCTTGATGAAGCCGGGCGTGATCCCCGCCAGTGCATTGGGCCAAGAGCCGCCGGTGTCCGGCACCTTCCCCTCCCAAACGCGGTTATCCCATTGTCCGACAAACCCTCCCCAGTCCTGGATGGTCCGGGTCACCGGCTTGTCACCGACCCGGAAGGTCGCCTCCGTGTCGCCGCCATAAGCTGCCGCCAGCAGGTACACCCGCCGCCTGCCCGTCCCCGTCGTTGCCTTTCCTGGCAGCGGGAGTCGCTGTCCTCTGGCCGCGACGGCGTTCCTGGCACCATCGGTGACCGGTCCGAGCGTGAAGGGAACCCCGCCGGAGATCAGTCTTTGGGGCAGGAGTTCTCCGGGAAGGGTGCGTCCCTGGGGATCGAACTTGCCGTCGGTCTTGCTGGCCCAGGAGCTTGCGACATCGGTGTCGAAGGGCAGGGGCAGGGGAGTCGCCGTCGGAGCGGCAAGGCGCGTGGGGGCTTTGCCGAGGGTGAGAGCGAAGGCGCGGGGTCGGTAGGGTTGCATCTCGAAGACCAGGGTGCCGTCCACCAGGCTTGCTGCGCCGTTCGCCAGGCTTGCCGCGGAGGTTGTGCCGGTTGTGCCTGTTGTTTTTGGGTCGAGGGGTTTTTCCTGTCCGTTGACTTCTCGCAGGGCGGTGATGGGGGCGGCGAAGGTGAGCCGGACGTTTTTGGCGGGCTTGCCGTCCAGCTCGAACAAACGGACAATGACTTCGTTCGAGGCTTCCGCCTTTTTCAGGGCGGCGACGGTGACCTGGGGGCTGCTGACCCGCAGAAGGGAAAAGGATCGCCCCAGTGGTCCCGAGTGGGCAGGCGCTCGAAAGACGAGCAGTGGTTGATTCAGCCTTGCCGCCTCGCTCTGGGTTTTGGCTTCCCGCCAGCCGCCCGCGTGCCCCTGCAGCGCGTAGCGGATCTGGTGGTGGCCCCAGTCCTGGGTCGCCTGGTGCTGGAAGCGGTCGCGCACTCCCGGGGTGTAGAGCAGGGTCAGGCGCAGTGTGCTATCGTCGGGCTTATCCGAGCCGTACTTCGCCTCGCTGAGCACGGACACCCCGTAATCACCGCTGGTGTCGGTCAGGTCGAACCAGCGGTGCGCGGGCACCTCATACTTTTTGGGATCGTTGTTGCCCCGCTGGACCGTGCCGACTTCCCAGTTATAGGTGGCTTGGGGATTGGCGACCGCGAGTGGAAAGACCGCCTTGAGGCTGCTCTCCTTTGTATGCCAGTCCACGTCGGTGAGAAACTCGACCTGGTTACCTGCCTCGCCCGCCGAAAGCCGAACGATCTCAGCGAACTGAGAGCCACGCGCCTGGCGCTCGACGCGCAGGGCGACCCGTGCGGGTCCGTTCTCGACGACGGAGATGCGGGCGGGACCGTCCACGTGGCCGACCGGAGGCTTCTGGCGATCTTCCCAGTCCATGTTCCAGGCCGGATGCTGCTTGGGGTTCTCCTGAAGAAAGGCGAGCCGGATCGGAGCCGCCAGCATCTCCTTCTTTGCCGCCTTGTCGTAGACACTGGCGACATTGCCCTCCGTGTTCAGGCGGACGCGGTACCGGCCGTTCTCCATTCCCTGCCCCGTGATCTTGAGCGGGGAGGCGGCGGCCCCCACTGCCCCGGCTGCGGCGGGG
>JACMJB010000182.1 GCA_014380815.1 Armatimonadota bacterium | reverse complement strand
TGAAGGGCGGTGATCGCCGCCTCGTCCTGACTGGCAAAGAGCGCGGTCGGCGGGTTGTCCCCGCGCAGAAGGTTTTCCAGAGCGATTTTCTTCGCATCCCGCATCTGCGCCTCGGTCATCTCACGGTTCCAGAAAAAGGTCGCCTCCTGAACGCCGCCGGAGTGCGGTGCGGTTCGCGCGGCCCACAGCCGCTGCAGTCCCCGCAGGCGGGGAGCGGCGAACAGGTCCAGCCCGCTCGTGGTGATAAAGGCGACCCGGCGGTGTCCGAGGTTCCATAGATACTCGCCCACCCGCTGTCCCGCCGCCTCGTTATCCACGACGACCTGGCTGACACGTCCCGCTTGTGGCGTTTCTCCGATGACCACGGCCGGCAGACCCGCCAGCGCCTCGATGTCCGTGGAGCCGATATGGATAATGCCGTCAATCCGCCCTTTTTCCCATCGCTCCCGTGCGCGCCTGCCGCGTTCCGTGGGATCACTGTCCAGAATAAGAAGCGGGGCGTAATCCAGGGTGTTGAGCGCCGCCTCCACTGCGCGGAGCGTGTCCAGGTAACAGCCCCCGCCAATGTTCTCCTCTTCTCCCGCGCCAAGAACCGCGATCAGGCCAGTGTTCGTTTTCGGATTCGTGGGAGTCTCCGTGCCCCGGCCCGGCGTCGGCGCAACATAAGTTCCGGACCCCTGGCGGCGCACGACAAGCCCTTCGCGCCGCAGTTCTCCCATCGCGGCTTCCACAGTGGCGGGGGCGACCGCGAAGTGTCGGCCCAGCGCCGCCACCGCCGGCAGACGATCGCCTGTCTTCAGCGCAGCGATCATCCGGCGCAGCTCCTTCGCTACCTGCTGATGCTTAAAGTCCTGTGCCTTGATAAGAGTTTTCGTCTGCATAGAAGTGATGGAGGGCCGCGTTGGCTAATCCGTGAATCGAGTATACCGTAAACTATTAGTAGAATATCAGATGAATTACAAGTTATTTTTTGCCTGTCGGATTCGCCCACGACCCCGCTTGTGGTCGAATGGGGGCAAAGCGGCTGAAACGCCTACCGGCAGTCAGCTAGCGACAGGAAACGCCGTCTTTCGAGGCGAACGTTCCGTTTGTGGATAACTCGATCTTCCCTTTTGTCGAGGTGCGGCTGGAATGGGCCACGCATCATCGGTGGCAGGCAGGCGACACCCTCGCGCGCGGCACGGTCGGCGCGGCCTACGCGCTGTGGCTGGTGCTGAGCGGGATGCTGGATGTGGATGTCGCCGGTCGGCGCTGGCGCCTCAACCCGGGGGACGCCTTTCTGGTGCCGCCTCATCTGCAGCGCGAACTCGCCACAATAGAGGGGGTCGAGTGGCTGTCGGTCGGGATCAGCGCGCAGCTTTTCGGTCGGGTTGATCTGCTGAAGAACCTGGACCTTCCCGCGCAATGGAACCCCGAGTCTTGCGGCGGCGAGCCTCTAGCGCTCTGGATGCGTCAGATCGCGGCGGAATGGGTCGAGGCAACCCCCACGGGCGATCGGCAGGTCTATTGGAGAAGCGCCCGCGTTCCTCCGCAGCATCGTCAGCCGCGCGATGCCGTGTCGTCGTTTATCAGTGCCGGACTGGGGCAGGCCCTTTTCGGGGCGTGCTGGCGGATGCTCAGCCGAAACGCTTCCACAAAGAGCAGCGCGAAGATTTCCACAGAAACGCCGTTCTGGCTGACCGGCACCCTGGAGCACATCGCGCGAGAGCCGGGGGTCTCCGTTCACGAGCTGGCGCAGGGAGCAGGATTCAGTCCGGCTCAGTTCCGGCGCATCTTCCACACCTGGGTCGGCGCGTCGCCCCAGGCCTACGTCACCCAGTGCCGCCTGGAAGAGGCCCGCCGCCTTCTGATTGTCACCGACCAAACCGTGGATGTCGTCGCGCAAAATGTCGGCTTTGAAAGCGCTTCCTACTTCACGCGGCTGTTCAAACAGCGTTTCGGCGCGGCCCCGGCCCGTTTTCGGCAGTCGGCCCGGCAGAGAAGCGCATGAAAGGCTGGCGTAAAACATGAGCGAAAAAGGCAGATTGTTGAGCGGGACAGGTACAGACATGCCGCGCTACGGAATGTACGATGAGAAGCACCCCAAACCTCTCCATGAAGGAGTTCTCCAATGATGCGTTGCAAATCCACTGGTTTCACGTTGATCGAACTGCTCGTTGTCATCGCCATTATCGCGATCCTCGCCGCGATCCTTTTTCCGGTTTTTGCTCAGGCGCGGGAAAAAGCTCGGCAAACCGCGTGTCTGTCGAACATGAAGCAAATCGGGCTCGCTCTGATACAGTACGTCCAAGATTACGACGGTGTGACCATGCCCGACAAGTACGAAAACGGCGGCGCCATCGGTGATGTCCCCAACTTTGCCGATCCTGCCTCGTATAACCCAAACCCGAACTTTCTCGGTTCACTTCTGACTTATATTAAGAACAATCAAGTCTTCGCTTGTCCCAGCGCGCAGGATGCCACCGGCACAGCGGCTCCCACCGCGACCAGTATTGCCAGCTACTTTGGCAATGCCGCAGTTATCGGCTGTGAAGAGTCCGCTATCAGCGCATCGGCCCAGACCATCTATCTCCAGGAGGCGCAGGTTCGGTATAACTTTGCGTATCTGCGTCCTAAACTAATTAGATCCGGCGCGAACGCGAACGGAAGAAACATTGAACTCTGGCAGAACAAAGACGCCGCTGGAGTCCAAACCTATTCGAACCGTCACTCCGGCGGCGGCAACATTCTTTGGATAGATGGTCACGCCAAGTGGAGTAATGTCAAGTCGCTGCGCAGCGCGATGTTTGGTCTTACGCCGGATGATGACATTTCGGTAAGCCCCAGCAGGATCTACACGGCGGACCCCAAACTAATCGCCCGGTAGTTCCAGCTTTGATCCCGACCTGTAGATTCGGATGGGCAGGCTCCGATACGGGCGGACCGGGCGGACAAAACACGGAGGAAACAATGACGAGAATCCGAGCCCGGCGGCAAACAGCCATCGCCGGTGTGCTGCTCGGCAGCGCGTGTCTGTCGGCCCCTTCGCCGCCCCGCGCTTGCGGGCAGGCCACGCCGCCCCCGGATACCACCGGTTTCGCCGCGCTGGATTTGCAGGACACCCTGGTCGTGGCGGACGCGTCCGGGTCCGAGCCGCCGCGAATCGTGCCGATCAAAAACACCAATTACCCGGTCCCGGTCGGCGCTCTTTTTGTGTCGCCTCTGGGACGTGCGGAAAATCCCGGCAGCCAGGCCACACCAACAACGCTGGAAAAGGTGGTAGGTGTCCTCAAGCAAAGCAAGCGGCTGAGCGACAGCAAAAAGATCGTGTCTGGCACGCCTCCCGGCGAACACTTCGCGGCGACCGGCAGCGTGTTTCGCAACAAT
>JACMJB010000181.1 GCA_014380815.1 Armatimonadota bacterium | reverse complement strand
GGGAGACTGGCACTGTCGCCGCCCCTGCATCTGTACCGGAGATCGCGGTGGGGGCGACACCCGTCCTGACAGCGGCGGCAGCAGCCGGTCCCACACCCGTATCGGTGCTGACTGGAGAAAAGGCATGATGACTCTGAAGAGCTTCGATACCCCGGGGAGCAGCGGGGTTGAAGCACAGATTCGCGTGGACGAAACCGGGCAACTCCGCTGTGCCGTCCGCTTCAATGGGCAGGAAGCGGTGCGGCCTTCGCCGCTGGGAATCACAATAGATGGCGTTGATCTCGGAAGGGACAGCGTACCCGGCGAGCCGATCTGGGGGGAGCGGGATGAGACCTACCCGGTGCGTGGGGTCCACGCGCTCGCGCGGGACCGCTGCCGAACACTCACGCTGCCTCTGACGCACCGGCCATCGGGACGGGCCTGGACGTTAGAGGCGCGCGCCTTTTCCGATGGCTTCGCTTACCGCTACCTCGTTCCGGCAGGTCCGGGGGAGGATGCCGGGCGTACGGTGACCGGAGAGGCTTCGGCCTGGGCGCTGCCCGAGGGCAGTCAGGTATGGATCGCCGAGCGCAACAACGACTGGAAGCTGAAGAGCTACGCGGGCTGGTGGGTTCGTGCCAGCGTGGACGCACTGCCCTCCCTCTCGTCACAGGGGCCGGTGCAGGCCCCGCCGATCGTGGTGGAACTGCCCGGTGCCGGTGGATTCGCGGCGATCACGGAAGCTGCGCTGCGTGGCTACAGCGGAATGCGTCTGCGGGCTGTGGGGGACCGGACCCTTCAGGCCGATTTTACCGAAGGAGACGCCGGATTCACCCTCTTTGGTAAGATTATTTCGCCGTGGCGCGTCGTTCTGCTCTCCCCGGACCTGAACGGTCTGGTCAATACAGATGTGTTGACGAATTTAAACCCGCCGCCGGACCCGGCACTGTTCGCTTCCACGGACTGGATCAAGCCGGGACGCGCGGTGTGGCGCTGGTGGAGCAACGGCACCGGCACGCCGGGTGAGGAGCGCGCTTTCGCGGACTCCGCGCGGGAAATGAGCTACGAATACACTCTGGTGGATGATGGCTGGGAGGCCTGGGCGAACCCCTGGGAGGAGATCACGGCCCTGTGTGGTCACGCTGCAGAGATCGGGGTCGGCGTCCTGGTCTGGAAAGACTACAAAGAGGTGTGGCAGCCCGGTGATGACTATGCGGTGCTGCAGGACTTTCTGGATCGGTGCCAGAAGGCAGGCGTGGTGGGCGTCAAGATTGACTTCATGAACGCGGAATCGCGGGATCGAATCGAGTTTCAGCAGGCGGCGCTTTGCCAGACCGCCGAGCGCCGCCTGCTGCTCTTCTTCCACGGCTGCCAGAAGCCCACCGGCGAGGCCCGCACCTTTCCACACGAGATCACCCGTGAGGGGATCCGAGGCCTGGAACTCAACAAGATGGCGGAAGGACCAATCCCCGCCGCCCACAACGCCGCCCTCCCCTTCACGCGCTTTGTAGCCGGACACGCCGACTATACGCCGGTCGGCTTCTCCAATCCCGGTCCGACTACCTGGGGGCACCAGCTTGCCACGGCCGTTCTCTTCACTTCGCCGCTCCAGGTGATCGCCGAACATCCCGACCTGCTGTTGCGCGACCCGCGAACCCGGCCCGCACTGGAGCTGCTTCGACAGCTACCCACGGTATGGGATGAAACCTGCGTGTTGGCCCCCAGCGCGATCGGGGAACAGGCCCTGTTCGCTCGCCGCAAGGGGGATCAGTGGTGGGTCGCCGTGCTGACTGGCGATGCCCCCTTCGTGATTCCCGACGGCCTGCCGCTGTCGTTTCTCGCGCCGGATCGGCGTTACCGGACAGTGATCGTCACCACGGGCACCTCACCTCGGTCACTGGAACGCCAGGATCCGTCCGGCCTCACCCGGAATGATTCGCTCCCGCTGGCGCTCTCCCCGGCGGATGGATGGGTCGCCGTCCTGACGCCGGAATAGGCTCCCGGCTCCTGGGAGCCGATCAGCAGTGTCGGGAAACCGAACCTGGAAAAGGTTCCGGGAAGTACCGTGGTTCCAATCGTTGGATATTTTGTGCGGTCAAGAAAGGTTTCTAAGGTCTTATAAGATGCAACATCGTTGTCTGCAGGGTTCGGGGGAGCGGCGCAATGCGACCATCGCCGGGACGCATCGCGGTCTCCCGTGGGTCACCTCCGGGTTCACGTTGATCGAACTGCTCGTCGTGATCGCCATAATCGCCATCCTCGCCGCGATCCTTTTTCCGGTCTTCGCTCAGGCCAGAGAAAAGGCACGGCAGAGCGCCTGTCTGTCGAACCAGAAGCAGATCGGTATTGGTCTCGGCATGTATGCTCAGGATTACGATGAGGTGTTTCCCGTGGGAAACGCGGCGAATCTGGCACTGAATCCCCCAACGAACACCGGGCGAGGCTGGGCCGGGCAGATGTACCCCTACATCAAGAATATCGGGGTATTTCTTTGCC
Source organism: Armatimonadota bacterium (assembly GCA_014380815.1). Lineage (GTDB taxonomy): Bacteria > Armatimonadota > Armatimonadia > Armatimonadales > Armatimonadaceae > JACMJB01. The sequence continues at coordinate 7,680 of JACMJB010000181.1, read as the reverse complement.
CGAACGATCCCTTCGAGTCGGCGGATACCAGCCGTGCGGAGGTTTCGTACAGCATAAACCAGAACCTCAGCACGGGACCCGGGAACCGGCTGCAGACCATCGCGCTGTCTGAGATCACCGCCCCCGCGCAGACGGTTTTCCTATCCGAATCTTCGGGAGCCAGCATCGGGATCGGGGCGGGCGGAATCTTCCCCAACCCCCTGGAAGCCAGCAGTTCGACCAGTATCGGCTTCCCCGCCGCCTCCCCCGGAGGCATAGATCCCGCCAGCCGGTGGGCCTACGGCACCGGGGAGATGGGGGGGCGCAAGTTTACGAACCTTTGTGTGGGTGGGACGGTGCCCTGCAACAACGACGCGCGGCATCAGGGAGGGTCGAACTTCCTGGCCGCCGACGGTCACACCAAATGGACACGCGGCGAAGCGGTCAGCAGCGGCACCGCCGCCAACACCGCCGCCAGCCCGCAGACCGGTGCCCCGCTGTCAGGCCAGGCGGCGGGCACCGCCAACATGACCGATGGCGCCGCGCGCCGCTTCTCGCTGACCTTCAGCCAGATCTAAGATCTAAGATCTGACAATCGAGCATCGGATCCCTGCTGGATGATGCCGAGCGAATAGAGCCGAAAGAAATGCAATGAGAACTATGCTGTTTATCGCCGCCGCGAGGGCGGCTGTCGCTGCTACCCTGTGTCTTCTGCCCCGCGCGGTCCTGGCCGCGGATGTCGTGATCACCGCCGGAGATGCATCGGGGCTGGAGAAAGGCATCCTTGATGCCTACAACAATGGTCAGGCAAAAGTGGTCATTCCGGAAGGGACCTACCGCTTCGCGGCGGTCTCCGGGCGAACCCATGCCCTGCAGCTCCCGGCGATGACCCGTGTCTTCGAGATTGACGCAGTCGGCGCGACACTGATCCTGCCGCGCGTTGTGGGGGGGGTCGAGTTCAAAAACTGCCGTAACATCACCCTCAAAGGGCTGGCTATGGAGCACGAGGTGCCCACCACCACCCAGGGCCGAGTCGTGGCGATTGACGCTGCGGGTACCCACTGCGATGTGCGGATTGACGCCGGTTATCCCGCTGACATGGAAGACCGGCGCTATTTCTCCGCGACGGAAGCGGGATACCTGTTCGAGGTAAACACGGGCGCTGGCCCGCGGTGGAAGGCTGGATCGCGGGATATTTACCCGAAGGTCATCACAAAGCAAGCCCCCGACCTGGTCCGCCTTACCCTCCCCGATGGCGTGGATGTCCGGCGTTTCGGGGCAGTGGTCGGAGATCGGATGGCGTTCCGTGGTGCGCTGCGCCCGGATGTTTCGCTGACGGGCTGCGCCGCGATGACAGTCTCCGGCGTGACGATCCGCAACGGCAGCGGCTTTGCGGTCCACGAGATTGGCGGCGACGGCGGCAGCCGCTACAGCAACCTCACGGTGACCTACGGCGCGCGTCCCGCTGGAGCGGCGGAGGCCGATGTTCCTCTGCTACCGTGTGTCGCGGATGCCTTTCACAGCACCAATGTGCGGACCGGGCCAGTCGTGGAAAACTGCCGCTTCGAGGGGATGCCCGATGACGGCATCGCGATTCACGGCACCTGGAATCTGATCGCCGAGGTCAACGCCGCCAAAACGGTGGTTGTCGTGGGCGGCACCTCGCCTGTGGCGCAGGGGGATACGCTGCGTCTGGTGGGGCCGGACGGCGCGCCGCTCGGCAGCGCCATTGTCTCCGTGAAGGAGCCGCTCGCGGGGTACGCCCCACCCGCCGGACTGCCCCAGAGCCGCTGGCGCACTTATGCGGATCTGACAAAGACACAGACCTGGATGCGCCTCACTCTGGATCGCCCCCTGACCGGAATCGCCTACGACTGCCTCGCGGGAAATGTGGATGCCTGCGGGCGCAGATTCGTTCTGGTAAACAATCACATCTCCCGCAACCGGGCACGCGGCATCCTGATCAAGTCTGTGGAGGGCACGATCTCCGGCAATACGCTGGAAGACAATACCTTCTGTGGGATTGCCGTTTCGCCGGAGGTGTTTTGGACCGAGGCCGCGTGGGCATTCAGCATGACGATCAAAAACAACACGATCCGCCGCACCGGCTACGCCCATGTCAGCGGCACGAGCGTGCAGGCGGGAGCGATCAGCATCACCTCGGTGGGTGAGGGCAACACGATCCTGCCGTTTCAGGGGCACAGCAACGTCCGGATCGAGGCGAATGTGATCGAGGACGTACCGGGTGTCAATATCTTAGTCGCATCCGCCAAACGGGTCACGGTCAAGAACAATCGGTTCGTTCGCAGTCACCAGACCGCGACGCGGGTGGGGGCGGACCGGGGTATTGACCCGACCGCCGCCATCTATCTGACCCAGTGCAGCAATGTCTGGCTCGAAGGAAACACTGCCGAGCAGTCCGGGCCATTCTTCACGGCCCTGCTGGTCAAAAGCGCGACCGCTACCCTCGCTCCCGGTCCCCTCGTTGCCATACCCGCTATACCCGCCATACCTGCCGTGCCGGTTGTCGCACAGCGTTAAAACCGCGCCATGGAACTATTGCGGTCTCTTTGTTTGTCTTTAAAAGAGACCGCGACAACGTGATAAGGACACGGCGGTCGTATCACCCACTATGGAAAAATCAGAACTCTCTCGACGATCCCTGCTGCTGGTTCTCGGCGGCCTCCTTGCCGCGGGATGCTCTCCGCTTACCGCCGCTCCCACGGGAGCAGCCGCCGCAAAAGACAGCATCAAAAACAGCGCACCCCTTCCACTGGTCCCGGTCAAAGCGCCCCAGGGCCGCGAGGTCGCGACGCTCGCGGGCGGCTGCTTCTGGAGCATGCAGACCATGTTCTCGCAGCTCAAGGGAGTGGACAAGGTGATCTCCGGCTATTCGGGAGGCAGCATTCCAAGCCCCTCGTATCAGGCGGTCTGTACGGGGACCACGGGCCACGCGGAGGCACTGCAGATCGTCTTTGATCCCAAGGTGATCTCCTATGAGGATCTGCTGCACATTTTCTTCACCACCCACGACCCCACGACCCTCAACCGGCAGGGTGCGGACCAGGGAACACAGTACCGCTCCGCGATCTTCGTTCAAAACGACCGGCAGAAGGGCGCGGCGGAAAAGGTGATCAAGGCGGTGAACAAGGAAAAGCTGTGGTCCGATCCGATCGTAACGGAGGTCACCACGTACCGCAATTTCTATGCGGCAGAAGCGTATCACCAAGACTACTACACCAAAAACCCCGGCGAGGGCTACTGCACCATGGTGATCGCTCCCAAGGTCCTGAAGTTCCGAAAGAAGTACCAGGACCGACTGAAGGCATAGTGAGATCAGGCCAGGGGATCAAAATCCCCCGGCCCGATCTGCCTAAAAAGTGGAACTCCCCGTACTTCAGACGTGTCACGACTGCGTGAACACCCCAAACTTTTCCTCGCTTTTTGAGCCGCTTCCGCTGGGACGGGGCGGCGTGACGCTCCCGAACCGGCTCGTGATGGGGCCGATGACACTGAACCAGGCGACCGAGTCAGGCCACATGACGGACTGGATCGTGGACTGGTACGAGCGGCGTGCCGCAGGTGGAATCGGGACGATCATCGGTGCTGCCGTCTTTGTGTCGCAGAACGGGCGCGGCTGGGCAAACGCAGTGGGGATCGCCGACGACAGCTACACCGACGGCTGGCGTCGCTGCGTGGAGGTGGCCCACCGACACGGGGCATTGTTTGGGACGCAGCTTTTTCATGGCGGGGCGGCCAGCAAGGTCTCCCTTCTCGGCCAGCAGCCGGTCTCCGCATCGGAGTGGGTCCGTGAGGGCTTCGACCCTGCCCGCGCTCTCACCGAAGAAGAGATCGAGCAGATCATCGCGGACTTCGCGAATGGCGCTCGCCGGTCGCTTGAGGCCGGGTGCGATTTCGTGGAGCTTCACGGGGCGCACGGCTACCTGCTGCACCAGTTCTGGCGCGGCGATGTCAACCACCGGACCGATAAATGGGGCGAGCTTACCGCATTTCCCGTCGCGGTGACGCAGGCGGTCCGCAAAGCGATCGGCCCAGAGGTCCCGCTGGTGTATCGGTTCAGTCTCCACGCGGACGACCCCGCTGCCACAAACCATCCCGTGACGCCGGAAAGCCTCGCGGTTTTTCTGCGTGCTCTGGAAGCGGCAGGGGTTGATGCCTGGGACATCTCCTGCTGGCATGAGTCTCGCCGCGGCTATTTTGGCACGGATGTCTGGCTGCCCGACTGGGTCCGTCAGTTCTCGGAAAAGCCGCGCATCGTGGCGGGAAATCTGCTGACGCCACAGCAGGCCTCTGATTATCTCGCCGGAGGCCACGCTGAAGCCGCCGCTCTGGCCCGCGCTCTGATATCAGACGCCGCCTGGGCCGAAAAAGCAGAGCAGGGGCAGGGGGAACAGATCCGCCCTTACGAAGACAGCCACTGGGCCGCCCTCCGAGAGGGAATAGACATCAGCCGCGACCACTGAGGGGGGCCGCGGCGTGCGCCGAGTGCAACCCTTGGTGCATGCCGCTTCTTGACACGATTCGCGGCATCTCTCTATAATGGCCTCAGAAGAGCCTATGCACCTTCCCGCGCCGCCCCCGATACCGCCGTCTTCCCACGTTTTCGTGCTTGCTCCCCCCGCCACGGGACAGGCCGCGCCGCCTGCGTCGCCCCCGGTTCGGCGGCGTCGTATCCCTCTCCCCCCTCTGGCGCCCCCCCCGTTTAAGTACCGCCTGAAGTTTGGCGCTCTATTTCCCTCGGATGCGGACACGCGGCGCGATACGGGAGAAACGCACCTGCGCGTGGAACTGGATGCCTTCCCGCGCCGCGTGCCGCAGGGACGCCTGCGCGGGGCCACGCTCTATGTGACCCTGGGATACTCGGAGGATACGCAAAAAAAAGCAAGAGGGCTGCGTATCGGTTCGGCGAGCATCAGTCAGTTAATAACGCTTCCCGGTCGAAAGCTGGACCCACAGGGGCGTCGTGAACCGGGCCGGTTTGGCTTTGGAGGGGGGTATGGGCTTTACCTGCTCTCCGTATCGGGCGAGCAGAGCGGAGAGCGCACCACCACGAACGCACAGTTCGGCACAGACGTTTTCGCCGAGTATTACCTTGGACGCAGCGCCTTTGTGCAGGCCAAATACCATACGCTCTTCGGGGGTGTCAAAGGATATTTCGGCAGCGGGCCATCGCTGTTGATTGGGGGGCGCTACTGAGATGCCGTCGCCCGCTCGGTCTGTGGCAGGAAGCCGGACCAGAATAAGTCAGGAAAAATCATCGTGCAAACTTCATCTTTATTACCGCCGCGCGTCAACCGTGCCCTGTCCGCTCTGATTGCGCTCACTGCCCTGGGGGCGGGTTTTGTAAGCGCGCCGCGCGCGGCGCGGGCGCAGGTCAGCAAGATCATTCCGATCCGCCTGAAGATCGGCGCACTTCTGCCCGGCGACGGTGATACGAAAGGGTTCGCGGGGAGCACCCACCTGAGCGGCGAGATTGATGTCGCGCTGCCATCGTCCGGTGGGGGGCAAACCTCCCTTGTCTCCCTCGGCTACAGCGAGGGGCGGCGCAGCGGACGGAAATATCGCGTCATCCCGCTCTCGCTTACCAAAGTCAGCTCGCCCGGCAACCCGGCGAGCGGCCTGACGGGGAACCTTTACTATGGTCTTGGCCTCGGTCTCTACTTTGTCCAGGCCAGCGGCATTGATGCTCCAAGTGGCAGCGCCACAAGCAAGAGCCGGACACTGCTAGGAACCTCGCTGGTCGCAGGCTACCAGTCGCCCACCTCGTTCTTTGTCGAGGGCAAATACCATCTTGTGGCCGGTTCCGTGGAGGGCTTCAGCCCCAATGGCTTCTCGCTTTTTATCGGTAAGCGTCTTTGACGCGATAAATCGTCGAAAAAGAGGGAGTTTTCCTGGTTCGTAGTGAATAGATAGCAGGCGAACCAGACCGTCAGAAATTCAAATAACAGAGAATCAGTCAGAGAATCAGCAGGAGGAATGTGTTGAAGACGACCAGTCGGAAGATGAATTCAGTTCAATCAGTCAAAAAGGCCCTCTACGCGACGACCCTTGGCGGGGCGATCAGCCTGATTGCGGCGGGGGTATCTCACGCCCAGGTAACGACGTCCAGTCCGGCGAACAAGCCCTATGCCTTCAAAATCGGGGTCTTCGTGCCCAGTGGCAAGGATGTTCGCCGGTCGGCGGACGATCTCAACTTAGCCCTGGACGCGGATATTCGCCTGCAGGTACTGCCGGGCAGTAACTCCGTCGCACTGTTCAATATCGGCTACATCCGTGGCAATGACGATTTCCAGATGGTACCGATCACGCTGTCTCAGGTCTTTCGTGACCCGAACAGCGGCGCGGGGGGGTACTACTACGGGTACGGCCTGGGAATCTACGCCACCAAGCTGAATGCCCCGGATACCAGCGGCAAGACCAAAGGCTTGCTCGGCGGCTTTGTGGTCGCGGGTATCGAGGGACGCGGTCCGTTGTTCGGCGAACTGAAGTATCACTACATCTCCAAGTACGATGACAAGTTTGTCGGTGGTTTCCAGGCGACCGTCGGTATTCGTTTATAGATTTTGCCGGGGCTATCCCGCCCCCCGAAGCGCGGTGCGCTTCGGGGGGCGATGCCAGCCTGGGATTTGACACCCCGCGGAAGCCATGATAGATTGACCTGTAACAGGGGCGACTTCGAGCGCACCCTGTTTTTTTAACGACTTTTCGTCGCTCCGTGAAGCGTCGAACCTCCCCGAAAAGGGGGCAGCGCCGGTCGCGGCAGCGAGCAAAGATACGCCCCAGCGGCGGCGTATCGGGAATGCGCAAAACGCATTCGAGAAGGCAGTGCAAGATGGCAGCATCCGACACCCCCGTCCGAGCGGCGGGCGAGGCATCCACCGGGCGGGGTCTCCTGCAGTATCTGCGGGACGTAAACGCGGAACTGAAGAAGGCGGAGTGGCCGACGCGGGCCGAACTCATCCGCCTTACACAGGTCGTGCTGATTCTGATCGCGGTGGTGGCGGCCTACTGCGGCAGCCTAGATGCCGTCCTCAGCCTGATCACTGGCAAACTGTTCGGTCAGTCTTAAGCAAAGGCGCGCCTCCCAGAGAAGCGGTACTCGCTGCCCGGGAGCGTTGATAACCCCCGTTTTTCGCCGTACAGAGCCGTACTGGAATGCGCCTGCTTCGGGCCGGCGAGGATTGAAATAAGCAAGCAAACATGCAGAAACATTGGTACGCGGTCCATACTTACTCCGGTCACGAGAACAAAGTCAAAACCAATATCGAGCGGCGCGCGGAAACCATGAACCTCAAGGACAAGGTCTTCCGAATCCTTGTCCCAACGGATACGGAGATCCGCAACCGCAACGGCAAAAAGGCCGAGTTCAAGCGCAAGGTCTTCCCCGGCTATGTGCTGATCGAGATGGTGCTCGACGATTCCACCTGGTACCTGGTCAAAAGCACGACAGGGGTCACCGGCTTTGTGGGGGAATCGCGAACCTCAGGGACTTCCAAGCCCGTCCCGCTGCAGCCTCGCGAGATCGCGGCGATTCTGGAGGCCACCGAAGGAGCCGCACCCAAGCCGCGTCTCACCTGGGAAAAGAACCAGGTGGTCCGGGTCACGGCGGGGCCATTCGCGGACTTCACTGGCAAGATCGAGGATGTCAACGAGCAGCGCGAAAAGCTGCGCGTCCTGATC
>JACMJB010000180.1 GCA_014380815.1 Armatimonadota bacterium | reverse complement strand
TGGCAAGCTGCTGCCGATGCCGATCAATCTGGACACCGTGAATAAGCTCTACGATCTGAGTCTGACCTCGGAGCAGCTAGAGCTATGGTTCCGTGCCAAAGCAGAGCCGGTGGAGAATATCCGCACAAGCGAAGATATTGTCGTCAGCAAGGTCGGACGGGACCTGTACGAGAAGTTCGTGCGGGGCTATACCCGCAAGCAGTGGGAACTGGACCCCAGTGAACTCGATGCGTCGGTGCTTGCGCGTATCCCGACTCGCACCAACCAGGACGACCGCTATTTCACCGATGCCTTCCAGGCCATGCCCCTGCACGGCTACACCCGCATGTTCGAGAAAATGATCGCGCATCCGAACATCAAGGTGATGCTGAACACCGATTACAAAGAGATACTCGGGGTCATCCCCTTCAAGGAGATGATCTTCACCGGGCCGGTAGATGAGTTCTTTGACTACCAGTTCGGTCGGCTGCCGTACCGCAGCCTGGAGTTCAAGCACGAGACGGTGGACAAGGCCGAAGTGCTCCCGGTGGGGGTGGTCAACTACCCGGACGAGAACGTGCCCTACACTCGGATCACCGAGTTCAAGAAGCTGACCGGACAGGAGCACGCGAAGTCGGGTATTGTCTATGAGTTTCCCCGCGCCACGGGGGACCCGTATTACCCGATTCCGAAGCCGGATTGCACCGCGCTCTACAACAAGTACAAGGAGCTTGCCGAGCAGACCGAGGGCGTCCACTTTGTGGGGCGACTCGCGACCTACAAGTACTACAACATGGACCAAGTGGTCGCCCAGGCACTGACGACCTACGACAAAATCAACGGCAAGCGGGAGGAAAAAGTAGATGCGAAGATAGCCGCCAAGCCGCTGATGGAGCGTCTGCACCTGCCGGAGCGAATCGTGGTCCCCGCGGTGCCTGCCCGTGTCCCGCTCTCCGCTGAGCCGATCTACACGGCGAAAAGCCGCATCACGGCTCCGGGGAACATCGCGACTGCCACCAACGGCGCGGCGATCCCGGTCGCCAAGACCGCCGACGCCTAGTCACTCCGTCCGGTTCGCCAAAGCAACGAAGGGCGCGAATTCTCGCGCCCTTTTTCGCGTTTGGAGTTAGGGGCGCAAAGAAGGAACGCGCGGCGAGACGCGGAAACTAATGGCATGAGTGACTCAGAAGTGCTTTCGCAGATCTCTAAGCAAAGTTCAAGCCGATCCACGGTCCTTGCTCCTCAGCAGATCGTCTGCCTCTCTGCAGTCCTCGACCGTATCATTCCCCCGGATTCGGAGAGCGCGGGCGGTTCCACGGGCGGCGCACTGACGTATATCCTGCGTCATCTGGAGGAGGGCGGTAACCTCGCCCCGTTTCGGTCGGTCTATCCGGTATTTTTGGACGCGTTGGAGGCCGATGGGTTCGCCGCCCTTCTCCCCGCCGATCAGGACAAGATGCTCGGTGGACAGGAACGCAGCCCGGACCCGGCGGCCCGGCGCTTTTTTCGCAGTCTCGCGGAGCATGCGCAGGAGGGGTATTACACCAGTCCAGCGAACTGGTCCGGAGTCGGCTTCGAGGTGACGGGATGACCGACCGACCGACACCCTACGAGGTGATAGTGGTCGGTGCGGGTGCGGGCGGCGGGGTCATCGCCGGTGTGCTGGCGGAGGCCGGGAAGCGCGTTTTGCTGCTGGAGCGCGGCGGCACGCTGGACCTGGCAACGACAAAACGCGATCATCTGCGGAACCAGCGCCTTTCCGCTTACGGCGTGAATGCGGGACCGTCGGGCAGCCACCCACGGGTTTTCGTGGACTGGAAGACCGGAGAGGCGCGCACCCTCGCCCCGTGGGAAGACGGGTACAGCAACAACGCCGCGGGGATCGGTGGCGGGACAGCCGTGTACGGGGCGCAGGCATGGCGCTTCCACCCGCTGGATTTTCGGATGGCCTCTACCTATGGTGTGCCCGACGGCTCGTCGCTTGCGGACTGGCCCATTGGCTACGGCGATCTGGCCCCGTTCTACCAGCGGGCCGAGCGCGAGATCGGGGTAGCGGGGGATGCGTCCGCGATGATCCACCTTCCTCCTTACGAAGCGCCGTATCCGATGGCCCCGTTCCCCGTGAGTCGGCAGGGCGAAACCCTCCGGCGCGGTGCGGATGCGCTGGGCTGGGCAACGATAACTCCCCCGCTTGCCGTGAACACCGAGCCGTATGGGGGACGCCCCGCCTGCATCCGCTGCCAGCACTGTATCGGGTTTGCCTGCCCGGTGGATTCCAAAAACGGATCGCACAATACCCTGATTCCGCGCGCGCTCGCTTCGGGGCGCTGTGACCTCGTGGTCGGCGCGATGGCGGAGCGCCTGGAGACAGACCAGGCGGGGCGTATCCTCGGGGTCACCTTCTTCGATGCGGACGGTCAGCGGGTCTCGGTCCGCGCGGAGGTGGTCGTGCTGGCGGGCGGGGCGATAGAGACGGCGCGTCTGTTGCTGAACTCGCGCTCGCCAGCCCATCCTGGCGGGATCGGAAATGGGAACGATCAAGTTGGGAGAAACCTGCAGGGACATTATTATCCGACCGCTGTCGGCTTGTTTTCGGATGATCTCTGGGACGGCCTGGGACCGGGGCCATCCACGGCGGTGACCCGCTTCGGCCATGGCAACGAGGGGGTCATCGGGGGGGCGATGCTCGCCGATGATTTTGTACAGACCCCGATCATCACGTGGAAGCGGCGGCGGGACCCTGATCTGCCGTTTTGGGGGGCGGAGGCCAAGGAGTGGATGCGCAGGAACTACCGCCGGGTCACGGATGTCAAGGGTCCCGTTCAGGAGATCCCGTCACCCGATGCCAGGGTCACCATTGACCCCCTGGTGACCGACCGGTGGGGGATCCCCGTGGTGCGTCTGTCCGGTGCCACCCACCCGGAGACCGTTCGTACTGCCACCTTTATGCTCGACCGCGCGGTCGAATGGCTCGGAGCGGCTGGGGCGGTCAAAATCTGGGGAACGCCCCCCTCGCTCGCGCTTTCCGGCGGGCAGCATCAGGCCGGAACCTGCCGCATGGGGGAGGAGCCGAAAACCAGTGTCACGGATCGTTTTTGCCGGGTCCACGGTCACGACAATCTGTACGTCGGCGACGGCTCCGTGCATGTGACGAACGGCGGCTTTAATCCATTCCTGACGATCATGGCGCTGGCGTATCGGACCGCGGATCATATCACGAACCACTGGTAGCAGCGCCGGCGCCGTCCGCGCCGGCTTCTGAACCTTTCCGAGAAAAATACGTCTGTCGTCAGACACGGTGTCATAAAACCGGGAACGCGTTTTCCGGTCGCGGTGTCCCAGAAGGCAAGGTATAAGGTATACTAGAACACCAATGTTGAAAACACCGATGCAGCGCTGCAGTCCCCGGTTGGCCCTTACCCTTTCCGCCGTCCCTCTGGCGGGGATGGTCCTTTGCGCGAGTTTTGCCGCCCCCCCCGCGAAAAGCACGCGGGCAGCCGGGAGTGTCGCCGCGCCCGGCCCCAACGTCTCCGACGCCGTTTACCGACGCGATGTTCTGCCAGTGATTGACGAATACTGCGTTCCCTGCCACACCGGCGACGATGCCTCCGCTGGTCTCTCCCTTTCAAAAGATAAAGATGCTGCCTCGGTGCTGGCCCACCGGGATCTCTGGGAGAAGGTGGCCGCGAACATCGAATCCAAGCATATGCCGCCCAAGGGCATGCCCATGCCGACCGATGCCCAGCGGGCGCGGGTCCTGGCCTTTGTTCAGGCGACTCTGTCGCAGGCCGTCTGCGACGTGAAAGACCCGGGGCGGGTGACCGCGCGCCGCTTGAACCGGGCGGAATATGAGAACACGGTGCGCGACCTGGTGGGGGTATCTGTGCCGGGCCTGACGGAGGACTTCCCGTCGGACGATGTCGGCTACGGATTCGACAACATCGGCGATGTCCTGACACTTTCGCCGCTCCAACTGGAAAAATATCTTGCCGCGGCGGGGAGGATCTCCCGCGCGGTGATCGCCGCCCCGGAAGATCGCCGGACCGCCGGGGAGACGCGGCGCGGCCCCCATGTCATCGCGGGAGATCTGCTCGACGGCAAGGCGGGTGGCGAACCCGGAACCGGCAATTATACGCTCTACTCAAATGGCGACGCGGGATTTCGCTATGAGTTTCCCGCTCCAGGCCGCTACTTGGTGAAAGCGGTCGCCTGGGAGCAGCAGGCCGGGCCGGAGTCCGCGAAGATGGCCTTCCTGCTTGGGGAGACACCGGTTCAAACGGTGGATGTTTCCGCCACCGAAGCAAATCCCGGCACCTATGAGGCCACACTTGAAGTGCGGAAAGCGGGAATGCGGCGCGTAGCTGTGTCCTTCCTGAACGATTATTACCGAAGCGAACAGGATACGCCGGACCCAAAACTGCGCGGGGACCGGAACCTGCTCATCGGTTCGCTGGAGGTCCGCCCACTGTCCGCGGCTCTTGTTGCCCCGCCAACAGTCGCGGCGCTTTCCCAGGCGCAACAGCGGCTGATCCGTGTCCTGCCCGCCAACAGCAGCGAGAGCGCGAAGACCGCCGCGACGCGCAAAAACCTGACCACTTTTCTTTTGCGGGCGTATCGTCGCCCCGCCACAGCCGCGGAGACCGACCGACTGGTGAATCTTGCCTCTCGGGTGCGGGGTCAGGGCGGCAGTTTCGAGCGGGGGATGCAGGTCGCGGTCCAGGCCGCTCTGGTTTCGCCGAGCTTTTTGTTCCGAATCGAGCAGGACCCGGTCTCCCGCGATCCCAGGGCAAAGCGCCCGCTCACGGACTATGAACTGGCGACCCGGCTGGCTTACTTCCTGTGGAGCAGCATGCCCGACGACCGCCTTCTCGCACTGGCCTCCCAGAAAAAACTTCAGGACCCGATCACGCTCCAGATCGAGGCCAAGCGGATGCTCCGTGACCCGCGCGCCGCGCAGACGCTAGGCGATAACTTCGCGGCCCAGTGGCTCCAGCTTCGCAAGCTGAGCCAGATCACGCCGGACACCAAGCGGTTCCCGGAGTTTACCGACGAAGTACGCTCGGCGATGCGCTCGGAGACCCTGCTTTATTTCCAGCATGTGGTCGGCGATGACCGGAGCGTGCTGGATTTTCTGGATTCCAACTACACGTATCTCAACGAGCCGCTGGCCCGTCTCTACGGCACGGCGGGCGTGACGGGGCGACAGTTCCGGCGGGTCGTTCTGAACGGCAGTCAGCGCGGCGGGGTATTGACCCAGGCCAGCGTGCTGTCGGTGACCTCGAACCCGACCCGCACCTCGCCGGTCAAGCGGGGGCGCTTTGTGATGGAGAACCTGCTTGGCTCTCCGATCCCGATGCCACCGCCGGGCGTCGGGCAATTGCCCGATGACAATAAGCGGAAGGTTCTTGAGGGGACGCTGCGCCAGCGGATGGAGCAGCATCGTTCGGACCCCTCGTGTGCTTCGTGCCATGCCCGGATGGATCCGATCGGCTTTGGTCTGGAAAACTACAATGCCATCGGCATGTGGCGCAAGCTCGACGATGGTCACCTGATTGATGCCTCCGGGGCGCTTCCGGGTGGTAAACCGTTCTCGGGACCGCAGCAGCTTCGGCTTGCACTGAAGGCCAAGGCCCCGCAGTTCACCTACAATCTGTCCGAAAAGCTGCTGACGTACGCTCTGGGGCGCGGTATCGAGTCCGCCGACCGTTGCAACGTAGACCTGATCGCCCAAAGCGTCGCGAAGAAGAATTACCGTTTCTCGGCGCTGGTCACCGCGATCGTGACCAGCGAACCGTTCCGCTACCGGCGCGCGGATCGCCCCGCGGCCCCCGCGCCCAGAGTCGCCTCCATTTCTGCCACCGCCACTGCCACCGTCACCAATGCTGCTGCAAAAGCGCAGGAGAAGAACCCCCATGAGTGAACATCGCGAACTGCTGACCGGACAGAAGATGGCGCGGCGAACGCTGCTGCGCGGCGCGGGCGCACTGATGGCGCTGCCGCTGCTGGAGGCCATGCTGCCGGTCACGGCCCTGGCGCGAAGCATTGGTGGGGGAGCCGCCGCCCAGGCGGTCCCCAAGCGCCTCGCCTTTCTGTTCGTTCCGAACGGCGTTCACATGCCCGCCTGGACTCCTGCCGCCCCGGGGGCGCTGACGACTCTTCCCGCGACCCTGCAACCGCTGGCAGCATTCAAAGACTCCCTGCTGGTGATGAGCGGCCTGACCCAGCGGAACGCCTTCGCGCTCGGCGACGGCGGCGGAGATCATGCCCGGTCGGCGGCAACCTGGCTGACCGGCTGCCACCCACGCAAAACCAGTGGGGCGGACATCAAGGCTGGACCCTCAGCGGACCAGGTAGCGGCACGGTATATCGGCAGGCAGACCCGGTTCCCGACACTGGAGCTTGGGGTGGAGCGCGGGGGACTCGCGGGGGACTGTGACAGCGGGTATAGCTGCGCGTATTCGTCCACGATCTCCTGGCGCACCGAGAACACTCCGGTCGCCAAGGAGACCAGCCCGCGCGCGATCTTCGACCGGCTGTTCGGCAGCGGCAGCGATGATGGTCTCTCGTCCGAAGAATCCGCCCGCCGCCGCTCGGAGCAGGGGAGTATTCTGGACGCGGTCCAGGAGGAGGCAGGAAGTCTTCAGCGGCAGCTTGGCTCTCACGACCGGCAGAAGCTCGATGAGTATCTGACCAGTGTCCGCGAGATCGAGCAGCGGGTCCAGTTCACCGAGCGCTCCGCGAAGTCTGACTGGAAAACGAAGCTGAACCTGACGCCGCCGCCGGTCCGGCCCTCCGACATGGCGGAACATATCCGCCTGATGGGGGACATGATGGTGCTGGCCTTCCAGACCGATCAGACCCGGATCGCGACCTTCATGTTCGCCAACGAGGGCAGCAACCGCTCCTACAAGCCTCTTGGGATCCTGGAGGGGCATCACGAGCTGTCACATCACGGCGGCTCGCAGGAGAAGCAGGAGAAGATCCAGCAGATCAATCAGTACCATGTGCAGCAGCTTGCCTATATTCTGCAAAGAATGAGCGAGGTTGAAGAGGCGAACGGATCGCTTCTGGACAACACGATGCTCGTCTATGGCGGTGGTATTTCGGACGGGGATCGGCACAACCACAACAACCTGCCGATCCTGGTGGCGGGCGGCAAGGGAATGTTCCAAACGGGGCGTCACGTGATCTACCCGGATAACACCCCTCTGACCAACCTTTTCCTGACCGCCTTCGACCGCATGGGTCTGCCGACGGACCGGATCGGCACCATCGGCGACAGCAGCGGCAGACTGACACAGCTCTTCTAAAAGCCCGAAAAAGCCCCGGCTTCCCTTGCCTTCATGAAAGCAGGGAAAGCCGGGGCTTTTCCGTCTGTGGGTCTATGGCCTATCGGCAGCTAACTGGCCCAGTTCTTCTGCCAGCGCATCTCCAGGGCAATCGGCTTCTGTTCGGCTTTGGCCGCGGT
>JACMJB010000179.1 GCA_014380815.1 Armatimonadota bacterium | reverse complement strand
GGACATCCATGTTCATATCGTGCCGCCGTCCCCGGAATCATCCGCCTCCAACGCAGTCACGATATTAACATGGATGTACTGGTGGTGCGGAAGGCCCGCAAAAAATCGGGCCGGGGCCAGTCCACCCTCCGAACCATCCGTCGCGTAAAGGATTCTCATTTACTTTTCTCCTCCGCCAGAACCTGACGGCGCGTATCGCGTCGCGGTCAGGCCACAGAAACAGTGGTGATGGAAATACAGAATCCTTTCTAGAATGTCTAGATAAAATCTATAGATTTATGTTCCCACAGTAAAAGTATGTCCATATCTACACGAATCGAAGCAGAGTAATTTGGCTGCTTTTTTCACGATTAGTCTCGGTCATTGGCGGCGCGCCAGCAGGAGACAGACATCGTCTCGGAATCCCCCTCCGAAAGCGCGCGCGCCCTCCAGAATCGCATGAATGGTGTCGCGGGCGGAAGCCCCGATGGGCGGTTGCATGGCGAGCTGCAGCATCCCCTCGTAGCCCAGGAACTCGTCCCCACGCCGCACCTCGGTAATGCCGTCGGTGAGCAGAAGCACCGCGTCTCCTGGGGAAAGGGGGAGGACGGTCTTTGTGTAAACTTCCTGGGGACGGATGCCCAGCAGCAGTCCGCCGACCTCCACTTCTACTGCCGTGCCGTCCGCCCGCAGCAGGGCGGGCGGCTCGGCCCCCGCTGATGTGAAGGAAGCCAGGCCGGTCTCCGGGTCGAGGACAGCGAGCGAGAGGGCGACGGGAAGGACCGCGCTGCTGCCAAAATGCCCACCAATCGCCTCGCCCACGGTCTCGCAAAGGTAATCGTTCAGCCGGGCGAGGGTGCGTGCGGGGTCCGAGTCCTCGTGGAGAAAGGCCCGCAACACCTCCTTCACTCGCCCGGCAAGGGCCGCTGCCACCAATCCCTTGCCAGTGACATCCCCAACCAGCAGCGCGACCCTGCTGCCGCCCCTCCCATTTGTCAGCAGAAGGGCATCGAAAAAGTCACCGCCCACCTCCGCCTCGTCGAGTGCGGGCGCGTACAGCGTCGCGACAGACAGGCCGGGAAAGGCGTCTTCAGGGATCTCCATCATCAGCGGACGCTGCAGCGACTCGGCGATATGATGCTCCCGTTCGTAGGCGGCCTGAATGACGGCGACAGTGCCTCGAAGCTGCTCTAAAGAAAGGGAAAGGCCATCATGGTCCGCCCGAAGCTGTCCGAGATCCGCTTTCGCTCGCTGCTCCTCCAATCGGGCGCTCTCCGCGTACTCGTGCTGCTGGATGCTTGCGATCACGAGCTTCTCGTTGATGGCGAGCAGCTCTTCAGGGTGCGCATTGCTCGCGTCCCTCTCTGTATCATGACTCTCTCCGGTAGTATCTTTATTCAAAGGAAGACCGCTTTCTGGTTCCCGGCACAAAACTATTTGACAGCCTTTCCCCTCCTGGGGGCGGGTCCGTCCACTGCCTCGTGATAGAGCTGATAGCCACCCCGCCCCTGCCCTTTCGACCGGTACATGGCGGTATCGGCGTTCTTCAAAAGCGATTCCGCGTCGCGACCATCGAAGGGGAAGAGACTCACCCCAACACTTGCGGTCACGGTCATCGCCTGGCGGTCCACCAGGAAGGGCGCGGTGAACTGCGCCGTGATCTTCTGGGCAACCCGTTCCGCATCCCGTGGGGTGCGAAGGCCAGGAAGCAGCACAAGAAATTCGTCCCCGCCGATGCGCGCGACCGTATCTTCCGTGCGCAGGCACCTCGTCAGCCGCTCCGCGACTGCCTGCAGCAGCCGGTCGCCGACCGAATGTCCGAAGGTATCGTTGATCTGCTTGAAGCGGTCCAGGTCCAGGAAAAGCAGGGCCGAGAACTCCCCGGTGCGCTCGGACAGCGCGAAAACCTGCTCCATTCGGTCCCGCAACAGGGCGCGGTTCGGCAGCCCGGTCAGTGCATCGTGATGGGCCTGCCAGCGAATGCTTGCCTCGGCCCGGCGCTGCTCGGTAACATCCTGGGTCATCGCCATCCCCGCCAGGATATTCCCCGCGTCGTCCCGGACCGGGAGCACCTGGATCTGGTAGGTGCGCTCTCTGCCCTCCTGCGAACTCGCCTGGACTGCGAGTCGGACCTCCAAAACGCTCGTCTCCCCCGCGAGGGCAGCCCGGTAGGCCGGCTCGATCTGCAGGCAGGTCTGGAGTGGAAACCCCTCCCAGATCGTTTTGCCCTCGACTGTCTCCTTGCTTATACCCAGGCTGGCAAGCCCCCTGCCATCGGCGAGCAGGTGGCGAAGCTCGTGGTCAAACAGCAGGACCACACCGTTGGGAAAGTTTCTGGCAAGAAGGCGGTAAATCTCCCCGCTTTTGCGGGCGGCCTCCGCGTTTTTGGAGGCTAATTCGGCAAGTTCCTGCTGCCGAACGCTCGCGATCACGAGCCGTTCATTGATGGCTCGCATTTCGGCGAAGTGCGTTTCCTCCGTGCTGTGTTCCGCAGGATCCTGGGCCAAGAAGGGTCTCTTTCTGCTTCCATCCATGCGGTGAT
>JACMJB010000178.1 GCA_014380815.1 Armatimonadota bacterium | reverse complement strand
GGATAAACCTAACTTTACCGAATAAAAACCCGGTAAAAAATTGGGGGCCTGCCCGTATGAATCCGGGATGCCCGCTTCTTTATGTTGAGGAGCCGACCCATGAGTATTGCCATGCCAGCGACTGCCGAACCTACTGTCAGCGCTGTGACGACCCCGCTGCCGTCGCCGCGCACCTTTCGCGACCGACTGGCCGCCTCCCCGGAGGGGTGCCGCACGGTCGCGGAAAGCCGCGAAACGGTGCGCCGCCTGCTGCGAAAACAGGACGACCGGTTTCTGGTGATTGTCGGCCCGTGCTCGATCCACGATACGGAAGCGGCTCTGGAATATGCCGCCTGCCTTGCCCCCCTGCGAGACCGCTACGGTGACCGCCTGGAGATCGTGATGCGCGCCTACTTCGAGAAACCGCGCACGTCCATTGGGTGGCGCGGACTGGTCAGCGATCCCTACCTCGATGGCAGCTTCAATATGGCGGAAGGGCTGCGGCGGGCGCGGCTTCTTCTGCTCGCCCTTGCGGAGCAGGGGATGCCCACCGCGACCGAGCTTCTGGACCTCGCGACCCCGGCTTACTTCGCGGACCTGATCAGCTTTGCGACTATCGGGGCGCGGACCACGGAGTCCCAGCCGCACCGCGCGCTGGCAAGCAGCCTGGATCTGCCGGTCGGTTTCAAGAACGGAACAGATGGCGGAATCGAAGTGGCGGTCAACGCGATGGTGTCCGCACGGGAGGGGCATGCCTTTGTCGCCATGGACGATGATGGCCGCCCGTGCGCGGTCCGCTCACTGGGCAATGCCTACTCCCTGCTGGTTCTGCGCGGCGGACTGGTCAGCATCCCCAACTATGGACCGGAAAGCGTCGCCGCCGCCGAGACGCGGCTTCGTGCGGCGGGGTTCGACTCTCCAAGCCTGCTCGTGGATGCCAGCCATGCCAACTCCGGTTACGACCCCGATCAGCAGGCATCCGCCTGTTTCAGCGCCGTTCGTCAGCGCCGCGCCGGTCGCCGGTCCCTGATCGGGGTCATGGTCGAGAGTAACCTCGTCCACGGAAAGCAGAAGCTCGCCCCGGCAGGGGGCGCGGGCGGCTTACGGCACGGAGTTTCCGTCACCGATGCCTGCCTGGGCTGGGAGGGGACCGCCGCCCTGCTCGGCGAACTCCATACCCTGCTGGGAAAGACCGTCTGACGACAGCGGCGTTTACGGTATCCTATTCTCATGTCTGATACCAATCTGGACCCCGCAGAGGATGCTCCGCACCGCCGTTTCAACCCGCTTACCGGTGACTGGGTGCTGGTCTCGCCGCACCGCACACGGCGTCCCTGGCAGGGGAAACAGGAAACCAAAACTCCCGATAATCGCCCTGCCTTCGACCCAAAGTGTTTCCTTTGCCCTGGCAATCTCCGCGCGGAGGGCGAGCGGAACCCGGCGTACCACGACACCTTTGTCTTTCCCAACGACTTCGCGGCGCTGCTGCCGGAAAGCATCGCCCCGGATTCGGGGAGCGAACTGCTGAGGGCGGCGCCTGCCTCCGGCGAGTGCCGCGTGATCTGCTTCTCGCCGCGCCATGACCTGACCCTGCCGGAGATGGACACCGATGCCATCACGCGGGTGGTGGATGTCTGGGCCGATCAGATTCGTGAACTTGGGGCAAAGTGGCGCTGGGTTCAGGTCTTCGAGAATAAGGGCGAGATCATGGGCTGCTCGAACCCGCACGGGCATGGGCAGGTCTGGGCAGGGGATTATCTGCCGACCCTCCCCGCGCGCGAGGACGAGCGCCAGCGCGATTACTTCGCCTCCCATGGGGCATCGCTGCTGCTGGATTACGTCGCCGACGAACGGCGGCGCGGCGAGCGGATCGTCGTCGAAGGCGAGCATTGGACAGCGCTGGTTCCCTACTGGGCGACCTGGCCCTTCGAGATGTTGCTGCTGCCACACCGCCGGGCGATCCCCCGCCTGCCGGACCTCGCGCCCAGCGAACGGTCCGATCTGGCGCAGACCCTGCGGCGCCTGCTGATCCGCTACGATAATCTGTTCGAGACCTCGTTCCCGTACTCCATGGGATGGCATGGTGCGCCGACCGGTGATCTCCAGGAAAAGGACACGGCACCCTGGCAGCTTCACGCCCATTTCTACCCGCCGCTGCTCCGCTCCGCGACCGTGAAAAAGTTCATGGTCGGCTACGAGATGATGGCGGAGGCGCAGCGGGATCTGACGCCGGAACAGGCAGCGGACCGGCTTCGTGCCCTGCCGGAGACGCACTACAAAGAGCAAGCCGGATAGAACGGGCAAGGCTGGAGGCTGGTCATCAAGCCTGACCTCGCTGACGAACCGCCTCGTACACCAGCGCCCCCGCCGCGACTGTGACATTCAGGCTGTCCGCTTTGGTGCCGGGGGCCATCGGGAGCCGGACAAAATCCGTGGCGGCAGCGATGGCAGCCTCGGTCGCCCCCTGCTGCTCGTTGCCGACCATCAGGACCAGAGGGCGGGTGGCAAGGTCGGTTTCGAAGGCCGTCTGGGGCGCCTGCCCGGACGACACGGCGACCGTCACGCCCCTTTCCTGCGCGAGGCGGCGCAGCGCGGCGGGCAGGTCGGGGGCGAGGCAGAGTGGGAGACGCAAAACGGAGCCGGTGGTTGAGCGGACCGCCTGCCGTGAGAACGGTTCCGCGCTGT
>JACMJB010000177.1 GCA_014380815.1 Armatimonadota bacterium | reverse complement strand
GTGGCGGTAAGCGCGGTCTGCTCCGCGTGGTGCGGCTTGGGGCGGGGGAAGACGCGGGAACGGTGGTGCTCGACCCCACCGGCAAGCGGAGCGGGCGCGGGGCCTACGTGTGCCCGACCCCGGACTGCATCGGGCTTGCACTGAAGCAGAAAAAACTGGAGCGTTCCTTGAAGACACCGATCGGGGAAGGGGCCGCGGAGGCGCTGCGTGCCGCTGCGTTGCCTGCACCACCCTCCCCGTCCCTGCCGGAGGTGAGCGGCTAGCAGTCGTTCACCGGTTTGGGAAAAGGCTCAAGGGGTCCGCACAGCGCGGCCCCTTTAATTTCGTCGGGGTTTACCCATGCCCCCTCGGCCCCGGCCCTTCCCCTGTGTGGGAAGCGGGGTAGCACAAAGGCTAAGCGGATGGGTTGGCTGATGATTAGTGGTTCGCAACGGGAGTGACCCATGAACAACTAGGTACGATAAATGACGCCGCAGGCTCGGCGTTCAGAAATGGAAGGTGACTGTATGCCACTTAAGGTGTACGATCTGGCGAAAGAGTACAAGAAGACAAACACCGAGATGCTGGATGTCCTCAAAGGAATGGGACTGACGAAGCTCAGCCCCTCCAGCGATCTCGAAGACGATGCGGTTCAGCGCATCCGCACGACCATGGACAGTGCGGAGGGTGTTGGTTCCAATGGCACCGCGGCGCCGCTTGCGGCACCGACCGCTGCTCCAGTGGCTTCCGCCGCGGGAGACCCCGTGGAAGTGCCGATCAATGTTTCGGTCAAGGAGCTTGCCGAAAAGCTTAATGTTTCCGGTGCGGAGGTCCAGAAGGTGCTGATGGGGCTTGGCGTGCTTGCCGCCCTGAACCAGCGTCTCGCGCCCGATGCCGTCAAGCGTATCGCGCAGAAACTGGGCCGAACGGTCGTGACGCCATCCGCCCCCGCGTCGGCGATAACAACATCGGCTTCCACGGCGCCGCCCGTTGCCCCCGGCTCAAATGAGAACGGCAGTGGCGGGAATGGCAACGGAGCGGGCACCGTGACACGTCCTAAGACCGGCGTCTCGGTTCGGCAGGCGACCTCGGTGGCGTCGAAGGGCAAACCGGCGGCCTCCGACGGGTTGCAGACGCGCCCGCCGGTCGTGACCATCATGGGGCACGTTGACCACGGCAAAACCACGCTGCTGGATACGATCCGCAAAACCACGGTCGCCTCCGGCGAAGCGGGCGGGATCACCCAGCACATCGGGGCGTACCAGGTCGAGAATAACGGACGCCGGATCACCTTTCTGGATACGCCGGGGCACGCGGCATTCTCGGCGATGCGGGCGCGCGGCGCGCAGGTCACAGACATCATCGTGGTCGTAGTCGCCGCCGATGACTCGATCATGCCCCAGACCGAGGAGGCGATCACGCTTGCCAAAGAAGCGGGCGTCCCGATGATCGTCGCCATCAATAAGATTGATGTGCCGGGCGCGGACCCGGACCGGGTCATGACCGACCTGACTCGCTACGAGATCGTTCCCGAAGCCTACGGCGGCGATGTGCAGACCGTGAATATTTCGGCCAAGAAAGGCGAGGGGATTCAGGACCTCCTGGATGCGATCCTGCTGGTCTCCGAAATTGTCGTGGACCCCAAGGCGGACCCGCACGGCGCCGCCCAGGGCACGGTGGTCGAAGCCAAGGTGGACAAGGGGCGCGGCGTGGTCGCGACGATCCTGGTGCAGAGCGGGACCCTTCGGGCAGGCGATGTCATCGTCGCGGGAACATCTTCGGGTAAGATCCGCTCCATGACGGACGAGAAGGGCACCAAGCTGATTAAAGCCGCCCCTTCTACACCGGTCGAGGTTGTCGGCCTCAACTTCGTTCCGGAGGCCGGGGACCCGTTCCAGGCGGTCAAGGACGAGAAGGCGGCCCGTGTTCTGGCGCAGGACCGGGACATCGAGCTTCGCGGCGAGCGACTGGGTGGACCGGGCAGCCGCGTTTCGCTGGAAGCGCTGTACAAAACCCTTCGAGTCGGCGAGACCAAGGAGCTTAACGTCGTTATCAAAGGCGATGTGCAGGGTTCCGTGCAGGCGGTCCGCGACTCGCTGCTCACCCTTGGCAATGACGAGGTCCGCGTCCGCGTCCTGACCACGGGCGTTGGCCCGATCAGCGATAATGACGTTCTTCTGGCCTCCTCGGACAAGGATCAGGAGATCAAGAACTCGCTCGTGGTCGGCTTCAACGTCGGCACGACCGGCGGGGCGGATAAAAAGGCCGAGCAAGAGCATGTCCAGATCAAGACGTTCTCGATCATCTATGAACTGATTGATGCCGTCAAGCTTGCCATGCTCGCGCTTCTGCCTCCGATCTACGAGGAAGCCAATATCGGCAAGGCCGAAGTCCGCGCGCTGTTCCGCCTTCCGGGCGGTCGCTCGATTGCGGGCTGCTACGTCACCGACGGCATGGTCCGGCGCAATGCCAAGGCCCGCCTGTTCCGTGGCAAGGACCTGCTGTTTACGGGCGATATTGACACTCTCAAGCGGTTTAAAGACGATGCCCGCGAGGTTCAGAACGGTTATGAGTGCGGCCTGACGCTTCGCGATTTCAACGATCTTGTCGAGGGCGACACGCTGGAGGTCTTCGAGATGCGC
>JACMJB010000029.1 GCA_014380815.1 Armatimonadota bacterium | reverse complement strand
TACAAGGCTCCGACCTTCTTATCGGCCTCCAAAAGCCTCTCTTTGAGCTTGTCCAGCAACGGAATCGCTCGTTTTGGCAGGGTCTGAGATTCTGATGGCTGGAACAAACACATTCGAGCAGAGAACAAACACATTCGAGCAGAGAACAAACCCTCCTTCACCGGCGACTCACTTTTCTGCGGGACCAAGACCATGTCCTTACCCTCGTTGACGATCCAGGGATAATCTCCAAACAGAGCTTTACAATCGCTTTTGATACCGGCTTTGGACTCAAGACCCGCTTTAGACTCAAGACTGGCGTTAGATTCACGACTGGTTTTAGACTCAACGAGATAAAGCTTGTCTCCATCCACAGACCACCGACCGTCGTACAAATAGGCAGGAACATAACCGCCGATCACGACAATACTGAACGTTCCCTCCGAGCGGAAAGTGGTCGAGTACCAGTGCCCGCTTGAGTCCTCAAGGGCCTTGATGTGCATTCCCCACTCTCCGGAACAAACGCGTGCGGTTATTCTTTTTTCTTCCGATGGTGATGCACTGGTGTAGCGCCCCAGGAACAGGCCTGATAAACAAAAAAGAGCAATGACAATGCGGAAAGAGTTTTTCATTTAGATGCCTCGGTTTTGTGATCTGTGACGCGATTTCCATCTCTGAGGATTTGACAGGGCATGGTGGGGCGGCTTGCCGCGGAAAAAACTCACCTGGCGAGTTTTTTCCGTGGCAAATGCGCTTCAAGAGGACCTAAGGAATAGGTCCTGTTACCGGTCTGTAGTTTTGTGGCGAACTGGGTGGGTAGATACCTCAAAGTGACGTAGTCCCTACGAAGAGGTAATCCGAGAGCGGCAGCGATTGGCCACTCCGTACCCCAGCGAGCGCCCCTTCCCAGCCATAGGCGGGGCCGGGTGCGCCTGCGATATTACCGCCACCACCGCTGCCAGGACCGGGAGGATCGTTGTCGGGCGGGATCGGCAAGGCGACAATGGGCCGCGCCACGGCGAAACAAACGAGGGCGGAAAGCAGAAGGGCCGCGAAAGGGGGTCGCGGAGCGCTCGCCTTGCTAAGCAAGGCCGAGCAGAGATGGGTGATACCGAGGATGCCGCCGGTACCGAAGATGCCGTACCTGTCACGCATGATGTGTCTCCCTTGGAACGCGTAACAAACAGTGACCAGATGCTCAGATGTGTTGTAGATGCAATCTACAACACGGTTCAATCGTTTGTCAAGCGGCGAGACTGAAATCACTAGAACTTAATGATCCCTTAATTTAGTGGGCGATTTTTGCCGGTGTTTTTACCGGGCATGTCTCAGAAGCGGGGTTGAAGTAGCCAGTACGGTCAGCACGGCCATAGAGCCGCAGGCTCGCTATCGGCTGGTAAGCGGGCGGTCGCGCAGGCCGGCCGTGAGCAGTTTGCCAAGCGCCTGACCATCAATGGCGATCACAATGAACAGGTTGGGAGTGTCGGTCTGGGTGACGAAGTCGGTCAGACTACCCGTTCCCCCGTCCACTTCCACCCGCGCGGCGAGAACCCGGAACAGGCGCATCCAGGCGAAGGGGTCGGGGCGCACCGCGAGCAGCAGAGCCGGCAGGGTGGACAGCAAAACCGGGGCATCGGCGGCGGTGTAGCGGTCCGATGTGGTCTGGAGATTCGACCAGAACAGTTCGCGCAGCAGCCACTCGGAGGTCGCACCGCCGTCTTCCAGGACGCCCGGCGCGGCATAGCGCCACAGGCAGAGGTCACGCGGCAGCCAGATCACGCTTTCGCCACTGGTCAGCAATGCCGCCCAGGCGGCGCGTTCGGCAGGGTCGCGGTGCAGGCGCGGGTCGCCGGTTTCGGCGAAACGCTGGGGGTGGCGCAGGCGCAGGCGCGGGTCAATCGGCAGACGCTCGGTTTCATCGGCCCTGGTGGTCGGCCCGTAGTCGTTCACAAACCCACCGATCAGAAACAGCCGCGCGACTTTCTCGCGGAACAGGGGGCGGTCCGCTTCCAGCAGACCCGCGACGGCGCGATACCCGCTGACGATGACCAGGTTTATCGGCTCGGGGGCGTCGCGCAGGAAGGTGACGAGGCTCTCGCCGGGAGCGGTCACTGGCACTTCGGCCCTGGCGCGCAGTGCGAGGGCCTCTATCACTCGCTCCCCCCCTTCGTCGGGGCGAGCGAGGCAGACACCCCGCAGGTCGTGGTGGGGGGAGCGCAGCAGATATGCCAGGTCGAAAAGATCCGCGGGGTCG
This sequence comes from Armatimonadota bacterium, assembly GCA_014380815.1. GTDB lineage: Bacteria > Armatimonadota > Armatimonadia > Armatimonadales > Armatimonadaceae > JACMJB01. The sequence continues at coordinate 28,159 of JACMJB010000029.1, read as the reverse complement.
AACGACTCGTCGGCGAGATCTGTCACGTACAGGATCGGGACCGGGGCCGAAATCGCCTCCGTGGCCTCAGACATCGGCGGGCTTTTCAAGCGAATGGTCCGGTGGCCCCCAGAGCGGGACACCAAACGCCGTCAGCATCTCGCCCACGGTCCAGAGAGGCAGGCCGATCACGTTCGATAGATCCCCTTCGATGCGCGTGACGAATGTCATCGCGCCGCCCTGGATGCCGTAGGCCCCGGCTTTGTCCATCGGTTCTCCGGTCGCGACATAGGCGGCGATGGCCGCGTCGGGCAGGTCGCCGAAGGTGACACGGGTCTCCTCTACGCGAACCTCGCGCCGCAGAACCACGCCGTCGGGGCCGGATTGGAACAGGGCGACGCCAGAATAGACCGAGTGGGTCCGCCCGGAAAGAAGGCGCAGAAGGCGATGGGCATCCGCGGCATCTTTGGGTTTACCGAGAATCGTGCCGTCGGGTGCGACCACATCGGTGTCCACTCCAAGCGCCAGACAGCCGGGACGCCGCCGGACGACCTCTTCCGCCTTACCTTCGGCGGCGCGCCGAACATACTCGACCGGGTCTGTCAGATGCGACAGAGTTTCTTCCGCAAAGCGGCTGACCGCGACCGTGTACCGGACTCCGAGAAGAGCCAGGAGTTCGCGCCGCCGAGGGGAGGCGGAGGCCAGCAAAAGGCGGGGCGACACGGCAGCGGCAGCGGACGCCCCGCTCACAGTTCCGGCGAGGCGGGGGGCGGCGTGCTGCCTTCGGTTGCTTCCTCCTCCAGGTCGCGCTGCTTTTTGCGGCTGGCACGCGTCGCGGGCGGAAGGGTGGTTTCTGAAGGCGCGGAAGGTTCCTGGGGTTCGGGGAGCGATTCCGTGTCGGTCTCGCTGGCGGACGCTTCCACAGCGCGCTCGTTGTCCGTTTCGGAGACGGCATAGGGGGAGGCAGCCAGAAAATCCTCATGCTGGTCCACACCGAAGGCGTAGGTGGACGATTCCGCGGGCGTCTGCCGCGTCTCGGATTCGATCTCGGCGGCAGGTTCCGGCGCGGTCTGCGTTTCGACAGGCGGTGCGGGCACGGATGCCGTCACGGTCTGCCCGGTCTGCCCGGTCTGCCCGGTCGCCACCACCTGCTCCAGTTCACGGACCCGGTCCTCCAGGGCGCGGATCTCGTCTTCGGCGCTCTGCGAGGGACCACCTCCGCCAACGGTTATCCCGATGTTGTTGCCAAGGCTGCGCAGGGATTCCGCGAAGCCTCCGGCGCTGCCAGCGGGCACGGTGATCGGGGACCCGCCAGTGCCGACCCCGCCCTGCAGAGCGCTGACGATCTTTTCGCGGACGGGCCGCCCCCGCTCCTCGGCGGCATCCCAGAAGGTCGGCGACTGCTCCTGGATCTCTTTGGCATGCTCGTTCAGCCGCTGCACCGCTTTATCCAGTGCTTCCCCCGCGATCAGGGCGACCCCAAGCACGATGTCCAGCGCCTTCTCGCTCGTGAAAGGAGTTTCGTTTGGCGGGAGAGGCGGCACCGCCGCCGCCGGTGCGGGGAGAGTGGCTTCCGGTTCGGCGATTCCATCCGGGTTATTGCTGGGTTGTTCGTCCATTGTCTTCTTTTCTATCAAGTCTACCAAGGCTGCTGCGGGTTTGACACCCGGACCGGCAAAATAGTGGCGGGTACCGCTTTACAGCGGACCCGCGTAGACATCACGCTTCAGAATGCCGACATAGGGCAGGTTTCGGTACCGCTGGTTCCAGTCGAGGCCGTAGCCGATCACGAACTCATCGGGAATGGTGAAGCCGACATAATCCGCCTCGACCGGGGTGCCGCGCCCCGCGGGCTTGTCCAGGAAGGTGACGACCTTAAGCGAGGCGGGCGCACGCTGGCGCAGGTTTCGGAGCACGTAGGAGAGGGTCAGGCCAGTATCAATGATGTCTTCGACCACGAGGACATGCCGCCCCTCAATGGAGCTGTCCAGGTCTTTGGTGAGCCGCACCTCGCCCGATGAGGACGTTCCCGCGTAGGAGGAGACCCCCAGCAGATCCAGGGAGAGCGGGGTGTCCATCGCCCGCATCAGGTCCGAGATAAAAGGGATCGAGCCTTTGACGATGGTGATGAGGTGCGGATCGCGACCGCCATACTCTTCCACAATCTGCGCTCCCAGTTCCCCAACGCGCTGCTGAATCTGCTCTTCCGAAAAAAGAATACGGTCAACATCGTCGTGCATCACATGGGGCATGGATCGGTTCGCACTCCTCACGCAGCGCACCCCGGCATCCGAAGGAGCCGGGGGGCGTCAAAAGATTCTTTCAGTATACGGCATGTCGGAGCGGAGACAGTTCCCCTTGCCCCTTAGGGGGCCAGGGGAACCGGGCCTTCTGCGTTTGCGGTGTCTACTGCTCCTGCGACTGAGCGATCAGGCTGACACTCGCGGTGAACGGGACCGCGCGGCCCCTGCCCCCCTCGCGAATCCCGCTGACACTGACCGTGTCGCCCGGCGCTTTGCCGCGCAGTGTGCGCAGCAGATCGCCGACACCGCCGACGGTCTTCCCATCGAGTTTGGTGATGATGTCGCCGGGTCGGATTCCGGCCCGGTCCGCGGGCAGCCCTCGCGTGATTTCCATCACGATCACGCCCTGCTGGATGGGCAGACCGAACTGCTGCACGGCCTGCGGGGTGATGCTGACCGGGCCGATCCCCATGATCGCGCGCTCGACGCGGCCTGTCTTGGCAAGCTGCTGCGCGGACTCGCGGGCATCGTTGATCGGGACGGCAAAGCCAAGCCCCTCCGCGCCATTGCCCCGAAGAACCGCGGTGTTGATCCCGATCACCTGGCCCGCGGAATTGAGGAGCGGCCCCCCGGAGTTGCCGGGGTTGATGGTGGCATCCGTTTGAATGAACCCGGCGACATCGTTGGGGCTGATCTTGCGATTGATCGCCGAAACAACGCCGGTGGTGACGGTCTGCTCCAGACCAAGCGGGTTCCCGATCGCGATCGCCTTCTGCCCGACATTCAGCACGTCCGAGTCGCCGAGCGGGGCTGTGGGGAGACTGCCGCCCTCGACTTTGACCACGGCAATGTCAATGTCCCGGTCCGTGCCAAGCACCCTTCCGGTCAGAGTCTGGGCGTTTTTCAGCTTGATCTGCACCTGCCGCGCCTCGCCGACCACATGGGCGTTTGTGAGGATCAGCCCGTCCTTGTCAATAATGACCCCGGTGCCGAGTCCGCCATCCCGCGCCACCGTCACGACTGCGGGGGAAACCTGCCGCACTACCCGGATCGTTGTCTGCTCCTCGGCATCGCGCACGGGGGCCGCGGCATCCGCGCTCTGCGCGAAGACCGCGGGGGCCAGGTCGCTGCTGCGCGCCCGCTGCTCGGTCCCGTTTCTGTTGTCCGCGATCCGGTCGGCGCATCCAAGGCCGAACCCTACCCCGGTTCCCAGGGCGAGGGCCGCGATACCGACCGTGGCAAGGCGTGTTATGAGTCGTTCCAAGTGGGTTTCCTCTCGTATCCGAAAAAAGTTACAAAGTGGTGAAGCGTTACTTCCTGCGAAGAGGAAGGGTGAAGGCTTCCTCGTCATCGTCATCCCCAGCAATCCCCACGCAGTTATCCTTACGCAGTTTGCGCCCGCAAGATTTCAAGCGCATCGAAACGCTAGACATCGGTTTCGTCATCGTAATCGTCGGCGAAGTCATCGCTGCTGTCCGCGAAGTAGGCGGCGGCCTCGTCCTCGTCGGGGTCCCGTTCCTCGGAGGCGGAATGAAGGGCAGTCGCGACCAGCGGGGCCAGGGTCGGCATTTCGGCGAGAAAGGGCGACGGGCCAAGCGCTTTCCCGTTATGATACTGCGGCCAGGAGAGAAAGAACTGCTCACGAGCACGGGTGATGGCGACATACGCGAGGCGGCGCTCTTCTTCCAGGGATTCGGGGAGCAATTCCCCGTCCACGTAGCGCAGGCAGCGGTGGTGCGGCAGCAGATTCATGGCGAACCCGACCACAAAGACACATGGCCACTCCAGCCCTTTGGCCCGGTGAATGGTCATCAGGTTGACGGCATCGAGGGCGCGCGACGATTCGTTGGCTTTGCGGATCTGACCGGCGACAAAGGTGAGCATGGCCTCGGGCGCGAAGAACCGGGCCGAGGCGGCGATCAGCTCATCCAGGTTATCGAGGCGCGAAGACCCTTCTCCATCGTCCTCGCTGTCGCCCTCCTCGGCGAGCACGTAGTCGTCGTATCCGGTCTGCCGCGCTGCCGTCAGGCGAGCAGCGACCGTTTCACCTGCGTCATGGATCTCCTGGATCTGGCGGCGAAAGTCACGGACAGCCACGTCCTGCGCGGTCTTAAACGCCCCTTTTCGCAGCGCCTCGTAGAAGGAGCAGTGATTCTTCTCCGCCAAAGCCTCCACCTGCGTGATGAAGGCTCGACCCAGCATCCGCGTCGTCTTGCCCAGTCGTTTGGACCCGATGTTCAGAACGCGCTTGGCGGCCTCGTCCCCGGCGGGGCAGTGCGGATTGACGGATAGCTGCAGATATGCCAGCAGGTCCTTGACCTCGCGGCGATTGTAAAAGCCTGTCCCGCCGGTGATCGCATACGGGATCCCGCTCGCGATCAGGGCGTCCTCGAAAGCGCGGCTGTAAGCGTTGGTCCGATACAGGATCGCGACCTCCTTGAAGGCAAGGCGGCCCGCGTTCAGCTTCTCCCGAACCCGCTCGACCACGCCCGCCGCCTCTGCCTCGGCATCTACATGCTGGGCCAGTCCGGGGTCCAGACCGCTGGGCCGGGTCGGCTCCATCAGCAGGCGGTAACGGTCGTCCAGGTTCGCATGGGCGATCAGCTCGTTGGCGACCGTGACCACCATCTCCTGCGAGCGGTAATTCGCGGGCAGCCGGATAATATCCCCCCTGGGAAACGCCTTCTGGAACGCCATGACCGTCAGGCGCGGATCGCAGCCTCGGAACCCGTAGATGCTCTGCCCTACATCCCCGACCAGAAACAGGTTCCCGCTCCAGTCCGCCATCAGTCGCGCGAACTCCCACTGCACCATGGAGGTATCCTGGGTTTCGTCCACCAGCACGTAATCGAACTTTTCCCGGTAACGCATCCGCACGGCGGGGTTATCACGGAGCATCGTGTAGGCTTCGATCAGCAGGTCATCGAAATCCAAACGCCGCGACGGCACCTTCGCCAGCAGGTCGTATTGCTTTTCTTTCGCCATCTCGTAGCAGCGCCAGAACTTCGCCGCGCTTTCCACGGCGGGCGGTTCCCAGTCCGGATACAGGTTCGCAATCGCGGATTCGCCGTTCTCCGCTGTCTGCCCCTGGTTCTTGGCGGCGGAGACGGCAAGCAGGGCCGATTTTGGGTCCATGCGCATGTTCTGCCCGAAGGGCGGGCTGGGCAGCTTGACATACTGGTCCGGTTTGCCCAGGATCCCGCGAATGACCCGTTTCTGCCAGCCTTCGTCGGCAAGCTCGAATTTACCCTCTTTGCCGTAGAGTTCGGACCACTCTTTTTTGAGGATACGGAGGCAGTGCGCGTGGAAGGTGCCGATCCAGATGCCAGTGGTCGCCTCTTCACCGATCAGCAGGTGGAGGCGGTCCGCCATCTCCTGAGCAGCCCGCTTGGTAAAAGTCGTGACCAGGATGCGTTCCGGGTCCGCTCCCTCAAGGATCAGTCGTGCGATGCGCCGCAGCAGAACCGTGGTCTTGCCCGACCCGGCCCCGGCAAGCACCAGGGCGGCCCCCCGGGTATGCAGGAACGCCTCCTGCTGCTGCGCGTTTAGCCCGTCCTCAAGATCCGAGGCGGAAACCGAACGAGAAGCGGCGGGAGAAACGGGGATAATGGGGGAAGCGGACATCGCTTTTAGTCTACGGCTCACCGTTCGCCTTTGCCAAGCGTTTGTTTGCCGGATACATCGTCTGTATTTAACCTTCGGTTAATACGCACCGAACCGCGAACGCTTATAATGAGAATCGGCGCAAGACGCAAAGCGGCCTTTTTCATCGCCAGTTTGGAGTAAATCATGCACCGACGACTCAGCACGCGGGTTCTGCGCGCGCTTCTTGCCTCCGTTCTTTTTTCCGCCGCCGCCCGTTCCTCCCAAGCGCAGGAGAGAGATATTCTTTCCACGCTCTCGACTCTCTCATCCGTGGGCAGGGCGGCGGTGCAGCCGGCCAGCCCGTTCGTTATCCAGCCTTATCTGCAGCTTGGCGATGCGCCGAAGGCAGGCAAGCGCGAGCAGATGGCCCTGATCTGGCACACGTCCGATACCGATGCGGTATGGTCGGTGGAAACGCGGCCCGCGGGCGAGACAGGAGCGAAGTGGTCGGCCCAGGGTGGCCGACCCCTGTTTCAGCAGGTCGCGGTTGCCGGGGTTGACGCGCACCGGGTTTGGACCGCGCCGCTCACGGATCTGAAGCCGGGGGCGCTCACCGCCTACCGGGTCCTGAAGGGCGACGTTCCGGTTTTCGAGTCAACGCTGCTGCCCCGCAAGGCCAGTGGGCAAAAGCAGCGGGTCGTTGTTTTCGGCGACTGCTCCGTTGACTCCTCGGCCCAGCGCAAGATCGCCTACCAGACCTACCTCGCGAAGCCGGATTATGTCTTTATCACCGGGGATATTGTGTATAATCGGGGCCGCATCAGCGAGTACCGCAGCAAATACTTCCCGATCTACAACGCGGATATCGCGTCGCCCGCTTCAGGAGCACCGCTGATCCGCTCGACGTTGTTCCTTGCCGCACCGGGCAATCACGACATTCTGCACCCGGATTTCGATAAGGCGCCGGACTCGCTGGCCTATTTCCTGTACTGGAAGCAGCCGATGAACGGACCGACCCTCGCAGTCGGCGGCCCCAACGTCGCGCCAATGACCGGACCGGAAGTGAGTCAAAGAGCATTTCTCGCCGCGGCGGGCAGCGCCTATCCCCGCATGGCGAACTATTCCTTTGATTATGGGGATGTTCACTGGACCGTGCTGGATGCCGACCCCTATGTAAACTGGAATGAACCCGCGCTGCGCGACTGGCTGCGGCAGGATTTGGAGAAGGCAAAGGGCGCGAAATGGCGGTTTGTCGGCTTTCATCAGCCCGGCTTCAACTCGTCTGTGGAGCATTTCGACGAACAGCAGATGCGCGTGGTCGCGAACCTGTTCGAGGAAGGGGGGGTAGACCTTGTCTTCAACGGGCATGTCCATAATTATCAGCGCACCTACCCGATGCGCTTCGCCACCGCTTCCGGTCAGACCGGCAAAGGGCGGGTAAACGGCGTCTGGACACTGGATAAAGACTTCGACGGCGTGACCAAAACCAAACCATCGGGCGTGCTGTATCTGGTGACCGGCGCGGGCGGGGCGGACCTTTACAATCCAGAGCAGACAACGAAGCCGGAGACCTGGCAACCCTTCACGAAAAAGTTCGTCGCCGATGTCCACTCGATGACACAGGTGGATATTGACGGCAGGCGGCTGACCGTCAAACAGATCTCCGACGATGGCAAGGAACTAGATGCCTTCACGGTGACAAAGTAAAAAAGGGGCACCAGCACAAAAGTTAATCTTCGCTTAACCTACTGCCCTTTGGGCTGCCGTAAACTTGGAATCGTGAGCGCACCGAAAGTCCGGAACGCGCCCGAGAAAACCGAGAACCGCGATTTCACTACCTTCACACTCCTCACTCATCCCCTGATTCCCCGACGCTCTCGCACGCTGCCTCAGCACCGCGAGGGCGTTTGTTTTTTGGCAGGGTCAGGCAGGAGACATGTCCCCGGTCGCCGAAACGACAGGGCGTATGGAACTGACAAATCTTTCGTCCCCTTCCCCACTCGTGGGCGTGATCATGGGCAGCAAGTCCGACTGGGAAACCATGCGGCACACGCATCAGACCTTGCTGCAGTTCGAGGTCGCGCACGAGTGCCGCATCGTCAGCGCCCACCGGACGCCGGACCTGCTGGCGGAGTATGCGGGAGGGGCTGAGGCGCGGGGGATCGCGGTGATCATCGCGGGAGCGGGGGGTGCGGCCCACCTCCCCGGCATGGCGTCGGCCTTCGCCCCCACCCTGCCCGTTCTGGGAGTCCCGGTGGAATCTCAGGCGTTGAAAGGACAGGACTCGCTGCTTTCCATTGTGCAGATGCCCGGCGGTGTCCCAGTCGGGACCCTCGCCATCGGCAAGGCAGGGGCGATCAATGCGGCTCTCCTTGCCGTCGCGATTCTCGCTGGCTCGCGCCCGGATCTCCGCGAGCGGCTGCGGGCGTTTCGCGCCGCGCAGACCGCCCGGGTGCTGACCGACGAACTTCCCGGATCGGCAGAATGATTCCGCCCGGCTCCGTGATCGGTATTCTGGGGGGTGGGCAGCTTGGACGGATGCTGGCGATTGCCGCGCGGCAGATGGGCTATCACGTTCACGTCTTGGTGCCGGAGGCAGACGCGCCCGCCGCCGCGCTCGCTGACCGGGTGTTCGTCGCCCCTTACGAGGATCTGGAGGCCGTGCGCGCTTTTGCCGCCGGCGTTTCCGTGGTCACCTTCGAGTTCGAGAACGTGCCTGCCGCAACCGCCGAAGCCTGCGCGGAGCAGACCCTCGTGCGTCCCGGCGGGGGGGTTCTGCACACCACGCAGGACCGGCTGCGGGAAAAGACCTTTCTCGCCCAGCAGGGCTTTCCCGTGACCCCGTTCGCCCCGGTCAGGAGCGAAGAAGAACTTGCCGTCGCGCTGACGAGCCTCGGCCTGCCCGCCGTGCTGAAGACGGCAGGCTTCGGCTACGATGGCAAGGGTCAATCCGTACTTCGCTTGCCCGGGGAGGCCGCTGCCGCCTGGGCCGCTGTCGGCGGCGGTCCCTGCATCCTGGAGACATTCATCGCCTTTGAGTGTGAGATCTCCGTGGTCGCGGCGCGCGGCGCGGACGGCTCCTTCGCGCACTTCGGGGCAGTGCGGAACGAGCACCGCCATCACATCCTCGACGTGACGACCGCACCCGCGCCGGGCCTCGCGCCGGATCTGGCGCAGAAAGCCGTGGAGATCACGCGGGGCGTTCTGGAGGCGCTGGGGGTCATCGGGGTGCTTTGTGTCGAGTTCTTCGTGACCGGGGAAGGCACGCTGCGGATCAACGAGTGCGCGCCGCGCCCGCACAACTCCGGGCATTTTACGATTGATGGCTGCGTCACCAGTCAGTTTGAGCAGCAGCTTCGCGCGGTCTGTGGACTGCCCCTGGGGGACACGTCGCGGCTCCGGCCCGGCGCCGCGATGGCGAACCTGCTCGGCGACCTGTGGGGGGACGGCGAGCCGGACTGGGCGGGGATGATGGCGGATTTCCCCGGCGTCAAGCTGCACCTGTATGGCAAATCGGAGGCGCGGGCGGGGCGTAAGATGGGCCATCTGACCGTACTCGGCGACAACCCAGCGGCGGCGGCGGCGGCGGTGCGGCAGGCGCGGGATCGGCTCCGCACGGTACGCGCGAGCGTGTAGGCTGCAGGCGATCCTACGCCACTTTGCCGGGGACCACAAACAGGTGATTCGGTTCACGGGTGCCGGGGGTGAGCAGAGTGGGCAGCGCGTGCGAAGTGATCATGGCGGCATCGCCCGGCGACATCACCACGGCGTATTCGAGCACATTCCGAAGCTCGCGGATGTTACCGGGCCAGCAGTGCGACCGCAGCACCTGCAGCGCTTCTTCGGCGATCCCTTCCGAAAAGGTGCGGCGGTTTTCCCGTGCAAGCAAGTCCAGAAAATAGCCGGCGAGACGGTCAATATCCGCGCCTCGCTCCCGGAGCGAAGGCAGTGTGACCGGGATGACATGGAGCCGGTAATACAGGTCGGCCCGGAAGGTGCCGTCCTGTACGGCCTGCCAGAGATCGCGGTTCGTTGCCGCGACCACGCGCACATCCACCTTGACCGCCTTTACCCCACCGATCCGGCTGACCTCGCGCTCCTGCAGGGCGCGCAGCAGCTTGACCTGCGTGATCATGGGGATGTCGCCGATCTCGTCCAGGAAGAGTGTCCCCCCGTCCGCCAGTTCGAAGCGGCCCGGCTTTGCCGCCATAGCTCCGGTGAAGGCAGACTTTTCGTGCCCGAACAACTCGCTCTCCAGAAGGCTGTCGGGCAGGGCGGCGCAGGACACCGCGACAAACGGCGCGCGGCGCCGGGCACTTGCCTCGTGCAGGAACTTCGCCGCCACCTCCTTGCCGGTCCCGGATTCCCCCAGGAGCAGCACGGTCGCGCGGGGCGCGGCGGCGGCGGCGAACAGCTTTCCGCGCAGATCGCGCGTCGCCTCCGCATCCCCAACAAGTCCCACCCGGGTCGCGACCGCACTCTCCTCGTCGCTGCCCGGGCGCACGAACGAGGAGGCCGGCTTGGTCACGGAACTGGAACTGGCCGCGAAGCCCGTGGTCGCCGGGACCCGCGCCTCTTCGGCGGCGGCGAGGGCGCGTCGCACGATAGCCCGCACCTGCTCCACGTCGAACGGCTTGGTCACGAAGTCATAGGCCCCCAGACGCATCGCCTCGACCGCCGAACGGATGGTGCCATGCCCGGAGATGATCAGGGTACGCAGGGCGGGATGCACTTTGCGAATGGCTTCCAGAAGCTCCAGACCGTTCATGTCGGGCATCAGGAAATCGGTGACCATCAGGTCAATCCGCCCCGCATGCTGCTTGGCCTTTTTCAGGGCATCGCGTCCGCCGTCCGCGAGCAGGACCCGGTAGCCATCCCGCTCCAGCACGGCGGAAAGGACGCGCCGCAGGTTGGGTTCGTCGTCTACCACGAGCACCGTCGGCGTCTCCGGGGAACTGCCGACTGCCTCGAACGGATCGTTGGGATGGGTTGCGGTCGTGCCGCTTTCGCTTGCCATGGGTACGCTCTATCTGCTGTGCCGGGACCGGGGCGCTACGAGGGGGCGCCGGTCTCGCGCGGGGGATCGGTTTCGTAACCGGGCAATATTCCCGGTGTGGGCGGGGGCGTATCGGTCCGTGCCGCGGGCAGGCAGAGGGTGAATCGGGTACCGCCCTCGTCGCCGGGAACCTCATCAATGGTCGCGGTTCCGCCGTGTGCTTCCGCTGCCTGGCGTACCTGCGATAGTCCAAGGCCCGTTCCGCGCGCCTTCGTGGTGTAGAATGGCTCCCACAACCGGTTCCGTGATCCTGGTGCGACCCCGGAACCGTTGTCGTCCACAGTCAGCATGTAGGCGGCGGGTGCCCCCCCCGGCACGGCACGCAGTGAGACCACAAGCCGCCCCGCGCGAACCGAAGCGTTCGTGGTTTCGTCGCCGCTGTTCTGGTGATTGCGCTCGGCGATTGCCTGCCCCGCGTTCAGCAACAGGTTGCGAAGCGCCTGCCCGATCTGCGTGGCATCCACATCCACCAGCGCGGGATCGGAGATTTTGTAGGATTCACGAAGCTGCTCGACCCCCATTGCCTCGAGTTCGGCCCGCAGGAACGCCACCTCGCCCTGCGCGATCTCTGCCAGATCACAGCGCACCCGGCGGGGGGTGGCCGGTCCGGCAAAGTCGAGCAGGTCCGTGGTCAGCCGCCCCAGACCATCCACCTCGTCCACGACGATGCTCAGGAAGTCGGTCATGGAGGCCGGGACGTTTTTGGAGGAGTCCTCACACTCCCGAAGCAGATATTGCGCTGCTCCCTTGATGGAGGATAGAGGGTTACGCAGCTCGTGCGCGACGGTCGCCGCCAGCTGCCCCAGAGCGGCAAGCTGAGCATTGCGGGAGATCTCTCGCTCCATGGTCGCGGACTCTTCACTGGCGCGGGTCAGGCTCTCCACCAGGCGTGCATTTTCGATGGCGACCGAGATGTGGCTCGCGAACAGCGAGAGGGTCTCCGCGATCTCTTCGCGGACTCGGGCGTTCGCGCCGCGGCGCATATCCGCGATCACCACGGCGTCGCATCCCCCCTGGACCAAGATAGGAGCGGCCACGCCCGCCTCAATCGAGTAGGCTTCCAGAAAGGTCCGCATCGCGGCATCCGATCTCGCGCTCGCGGCGGACGCCTCCACAGGCTCTGGCCTTCCCAGAAAGCAGGTCTCCGTCAGATGCTGCAGCGCGGGCGGTAATACGACCGGATGCATGGGTCCCGCCCCGAAACCGCGCGAAAAAGCAAGGCTCCATACCGCGCGCCCACTCCCCGACGATAGCGACAGGTCCCGCGGCGGAACGCCCGCTGCCGCGCTCTCCTCCGCGCCCGGTTCCGAGGCACGGGTGGTCCGTCGCCAGATCTGGCAGCGATCCAGTCCCATAACCTCCAGGACGCCCCGCGCAAGCCGCTCCAGCAGCACCTGCTCCGACACTCGCGCCCGGATCGCTTCGGTCACCTGGGCGAGCGATGCTAACTCGCGCTGCCGCTGATGCAACGTGTCGCGCATCTGTGCCTGGGCGATGACAGACCCTGCCTGAGACGCGAAAAGCGAGAAAACGCGCAGATCGCTCTCGTTGAAGGGGACGGCAGGAGCGTGACGGGAAAGACAGAGGACGCCGAGCACCACGCCATCCGAGCCGACCAGTGGGGCGCAGACCGCGCTCTCCACTTCAGGCCGGGTGGTGATCAAAAGCTCCGGGTCCCGGTCCGAACCCGCCCGGAGGAGAGGGTGGTTGTTGGGGTCTTTGTTGACGAGGATCGGCTGCCCGGTTGCCGCGACCCGGCCCGCGATCCGCTCCCCGACCATCAGGGTGACCGACTCCGCGACATCCTGCGGCAGACCGACGCTCGCCACCACCCGCAGCGTGTCGCCTCCACGCTCCCGCGTCATCAGGGAGCAGGTGTGAGCATCCATCGCGCTGGTCACGCGCTCGACAATCATCTGCAGGAGCCGGTTTAGCTCGACATTCTGCGGGACGGCGCGCCACAGCTCGTACAGAGTCCACAACTGCCGTTCGCGGCGCTCGTTCTCGGCGACCGCCGCGAAACCGATCATCGCCTCCTCGACCCCAAGCAGCTCGGTGTCAATCGGGGGGATCGGCGGAAACTCATAAACGGGGACCGCCGGGAGCAAAGACAGCGGCGCGGGAACGTCCCCCTTCGTCCGCGAGAGCCGAACGACTTTGGGGCGGATACGCCGCACGTTTTTGACCGGCTCGCCGGGGGGGACCGGGGCTGAATTCGGCATAGTTCTGGTTTGGGTCACGCTTTCCATCAAGAGTAATATCGGTGAAATCCCCCCTGCCACACAGGGACGGGACACGAATTTCTGCCTGGGGAGACGATATAATTCCCTGAATGGAGCGATGGGATGAAGCAGAGGGTCAGGAACCACCCGGGACGACGGCTGCCCGGGAAGCGCGACAATACGGTGATGTTGCCGCTGTCTACGACACGCTCATGGAGGGTGTCCCCCATGGTGCCTGGCTTTCCCGAATCGAAAAGGCAGTCCGTGAGCGCGGGAAGGCCCCCCGGTCTGTTCTGGACGTGGCTTGTGGCACCGGAATCGCGACACTTCTGCTGGCTCGTCGCGGCTACTCCCCCGTCATCGGCGTTGACCTTTCCGCGGACATGATCCGGATCGCCCGTACCAAGGCGACAGCGGCTTCCCGCCTTTCGGAACGCACCGTTCAGTTCGAGGTCCAGAATGCCGCGACGCTGGATCTTGACGGTGCCACCTTCGATCTGGTTATCAGCCTCTTTGATTCCCTAAACTATATACTGGACCCCCGTGATCTGCAATCCGCTTTTTGCCGCGTTTTTGCCCACACGGCAGCAGGTGGGATGTTCGCATTCGACCTGAACTCGCTGTACGCCCTCGCGCACGACCTGTTCACGCAGACCAACCTTTTCGGACCGGTTCAGCATGTGTGGAGTGCTAACTGGGACCGGGAAGCTCGCCTGTGCCGCGTCGAGATGGCATTCGCCATCGAAGACGCCCAGACTGGCGCTCTGCGCCGCTTCACCGAGACCCACCTGCAGCGAGCCTATACCGTCCCCGAGATCACCGAGTGGCTCGCCGTGGCGGGCTTTGCGAACATCGAATGCTTCGGCAATTATGGCACCCGCCCGCCGGGTCCAAGGTCTGACCGCCTGTTGTTTGTCTGCGAGAAAAGTTAGAAACGCGAGATGAAATTATTGACCGCTCCGCGAATCGGAGGGATGATCTTCGCGGCCCTGCTCCTTTCCGGCTGCCTCACCCCGCAGGCCACGGACGAGGTCCCGCCGCCGAAACTTCAGAACGGGCGCGGTGACACGGGCGCTTTTAAAACCCTGGACCCCTGGGTTCTCAACACCACGGACTCGAACGCCAACCGGGGTAACCACGGCATTTTTCTTGGCAACGGCTATGTCGGCGCGACTTTTGGCGCAAACGGCGGCGCAAGCAAAGAATCTGTTTCTTACCTGGCAGGAAAATATGACGCGAAAGAGACGATAACGCAAAGGGGACCACTGGGATTTACGCTTTCAGAATCTGCCGCAGGAGGAAAGTACGCGCAAACGCTCGACATAAGGCGCGGCCTGCTGACCACGCGAATGGGCAGCGTAACCGCAACGACATTCGCATCGAGCGTACCGCCCTATTCCCTGATCCTGCATGTGCAGGGTGCGCCACCACCGAGTAAATCTTCCGACCTCGTTTATGGAGACACGAACGTCGCCTACCGGGACATTACGGCAACGGATAACGACGGAAGCTGGACTCGGATCGTCACGCTTTCTCCCAAAGGCACAGCGGATAGTACCCGCGATGATTATGAGGATCAGCGCAAACGTCAGGAATCGCACTGGCAAAAACTCTGGCAGGACGCCGACATTCAAATCGAGGGCGACCCGGAAGCGCAGCAACTGGTTCGCAAGCTGATGTTCGATCTGCTTCAGTCCACGCGCCCCGGCGCGTCCGACAGCATCCCGCCCGAGTCGCTTTCCGGTGACTTTTATAAGGGGCATATCTTCTGGGATGCCGAGGTCTGGATGTTCCCCGCCCTGCTCGCCCAGCATCCGAACTATGCCCGCAGTATTCTCGATTACCGCTTCAAGCATCTCGCCGCCGCGAAAGCCAAGGCCAGGGCGGAGGGGTACCAAGGGGCGGATTTTCCCTGGGAGTCCGCGGCGACCGGCAAGGAAGTGGCGCCGTCAGGGTTCTCGAAGGGACGGCATGTGACCGCGGGTGTGGGCTGGGCGCACTGGCAGTACTGGCTGGCGACACAGGATAAGGAGTGGCTCAAAACGCGCGGCTGGCCCGTGCTGTCCGCGGTCGCCGATTTCTGGGCATCACGGGCAAAGAAAAATGCCCGGACCGGCAAGTATGATGTCCTCGATGTATACGGCCCCGATGAAAATAAGGGGGAGGCGGACAACAACACCTACACCAACGCTCTGGCCCGCTATTGCCTCCTTGCCGCCGCCGATGCCGCCAGGATCGTTGGCGAGACGACGAACCCGAAGTGGCTCGTGGTCGCGGCGGGGATCGCATTGCCCTTCGATCGGGAGGGCGGCTATTATCTGGCGCGGCAGAATGACGAAGGGAAGGCGACTAAGCAGGCAGACGGTGAGCTTGTCCTCTACCCTGCCGCCCTTCCGATGGACCGGAAGACCGCCGAAGCGACCTTTGATTTTCATTCCAAGCGCCCGATCAAAAACGGTCCCGCGATGACGGATGCAATGCACGCGCTGATCGCTGCCCGCTTGGGGCGGGCGGGGGAGGCGGAGCAGGCACTCCGAGACTCCTACCGGCCCTTCGTGCGAGGCCCATTCCTGCTCTTTTCCGAAAAGCGCAGTCTGGACCGCTGCGTCTTTACAACCGGCGCGGGCGGCGTGCTCCAGGCAATACTCTACGGCTTCGGCGGTCTGGACTTCTCCCAGACGGGCGGCATCATCGCGGGGAAACCCGCCCTGCCCGCGTCGTGGAAGAAGCTGACGATCACCGGGATTCGGCGCGGCGGCAAAACGTACACCCTGACCGTCACCCCGGAGAAGCGAACCCTCAAGGAGGAGTGAACGACTCCACCGAGGGAACGCGCACCGATTCGCCGACTTCACGCTCCAGCAGGGCCATAAACGCCTTCAGCGGAGCTGAAAGGTACTTGTCGCGCCGATAGACGAGAGCGATCCGGCGGTGTGCCCGGCGCGGGGAATCGCTGAGGGTCAGCGCGGCCAGTCGTCCCTCCTCCACCTCCGCGCGGACAGCCACCTGCGGCAGGATCGAGATTCCGAGGTCGGCCTCGATCATTCGCTTGATCGCCTCCACGTTGTCCAGTTCCATCGTTATCTGTTTCGGAACCCCGGCGGTGGACAGCAGGCGGTCCACATAGGTGCGCAGATTGGTGCCGGATTCCATCAGGATCATCGAATAAGGGGCGATCTGAGCCACAGTCACCCGCTTCCGCTCGGCGAGCGGGTGCAAAGTCGGCACCACGACACAGGTTTCGTAGTCGGCGAGGATACGGACATCTAAAAGAGGGTCGCGCGGGGTCGCCGCAGCTTGGATCGCGGCCTCAGCGGCGTCCCCTTCGCCGGTAACCAGGCCGATATCCGCGTTTCCGCCGCGGACCATGTCCAGAATGCGCGCCGAGACGCCCGTGTGGATGGCGATCTCGATCCGCTCTCCGCCACCCAGCGTTTCGCGGAAACGGCGCAGCAGGTGCGGCAAAACATACGTGGCGAGGGTGCTGCTCGCCCCGACTGTCAGCTTTCCGGCCTCACCGGACTCGGTGTCACCGACCGCTTCGCGGGCCTCCCGGATCAGGCGTAGGATCAGTTCCGAATAGCGGTGGAGCGCCTCGCCCGCGGTCGTCATTTGCACGGTGCGGCCCAGGCGGTCGAACAGCCGTGTCTTCAGTTCCCCCTCCAGGGCGGCGATCTGCCGGGTGACCGCGGGCTGGGTCAGGAACAGAGATTCCGCGGCGCGCGTAAAGCTTCTATGTAGCGCGACGGCTTCAAAGGCTTCCAGTTGGTGTAGTTCCACCGGTTTTCTCCGTTGTGCATTGAAAGTCAGAAATTTGCGGTATGATGAGAAACACCTCTGTACCCCGCTTTTCGAGCAGAAGAAAGGTTCCCCCGCCATGAAGATGACTGGTCAAACCCGCGTGATTGTGTTCACCGCGATGGCGCTTGCCGCCGTAGACATCGCGGTGCGCGTCAACCAGCGCCCCGTGATGCTGAACGCCCCCAGCGGCGATACCGTCGTTGCGAAAGAGTTCCGCCTGGTAGATAACGATGGCAACACCCGCATCCGGATGAGCATTGACGAGAACAACGAACCGGGCATCGTTCTTCTGGACCGCAGCGGTAATACCCGCGCCCAGCTCGATACCTGGCAGAACACGCCGAGCTTGATCCTCAATGGCCCCAACGGCGATCAGCGTGTCTACTTCGGTATGGATGGCACCGATACCGGTGTGCTGAATATTGACAGCGGCAACGGCAAACCAGCCATTTCGATTGATGCGACGGGCAGTACGCCGCGCATTCTGGTGGGCGATCCGGAAACTGGCAACGTTCACTTGTACAGGGATGGACAGGGGCGATCGTCCGCGATGAACGTCTCACCGGGCTATTCGTTCAGCGATCATTAGTCGCCTTGACCCCGTGATTGGTATTACATCGCCGCATTGTTTTCATGAAAACGATTCATTTGTATCATGAGAGCGTGCGGCGATACAATGGCTCTGCAAGCAGAAACTACTTTGATTTGAAGGAAGTAACCCCCCATGGCAGCAGAGCCGCACACAGAGCTTCACCGCCTCTTTGGCACGCTCCAATCGTTCACCTACCCCGGCGAGAACGGCGAAGCAAAGACCGGCCAGTTTTATTCTCTTCCGCAGCTTGAGGCCGCCGGTGTCGGACCGGTCTCCAAGCTCCCCGTCAGTATCCGCATCGTGCTGGAGTCCGTGCTCCGCAATGTGGACGGTAAGCGTGTCTCCGAGGCGGATGTCAGGACCCTGGCGACCTGGGAGCCGAACGCCGAGCGCACCGCGGAGATCCCCTTTATCGTCGCGCGGATCGTGCTGCAGGACTTCACCGGTGTTCCGCTTCTGGTTGATCTCGCCGCGATGCGTGCGACCGCATCCCGAATGGGCAAAGACGCCGGGATCATCGAGCCGCTGGTGCCCGTGGACCTGGTCGTAGACCACTCCGTCCAGGTGGACTTTTCCGAGGTGAGCAATGCCCTCCAGCTAAACATGGAGATGGAGTTCAAGCGCAATCAAGCCCGGTATCAGTTTCTAAAGTGGGGTACGCAGGCGTTCAACGGCTTTGGGGTCGTGCCGCCGGGCATCGGCATCGTCCACCAGGTCAACCTGGAATACCTGGCGAAGGGCGTCCTTTCCACCGGCGACGTTTACTATCCGGACAGTCTGGTCGGGACCGATTCGCATACCACCATGATCAACGGCCTTGGGGTGGTCGGATGGGGGGTCGGCGGTATCGAGGCCGAAGCCGGGATGCTCGGCCAGCCCGTGTACTTCCTGACGCCCGATGTGGTGGGCGTCCACCTTACCGGGACCCTGATGCCGGGGGTCACCGCGACCGATCTGGTCCTGCGGGTGACCGAGCTTTTACGCGGGGCAAAGGTAGTCGGCAAATTCGTGGAGTTCCACGGCGAGGGAGCGGCCTCGCTTTCCGTCGTGGACCGGGCGACCATCGGCAACATGGCCCCCGAGTATGGCGCGACCATGGGCTTCTTCCCAGTAGACGAAAAGTCCTGCGAATACCTCACTGCGACCGGTCGCACGGATTCCCAGGTGAACGCCTTCCGGGAGTATTTCAAGGCGCAGGGTCTTTTCGGCATGCCTCAGAAGGGCGAGATCGCCTATTCCCAGCTTCTGGAACTCGACCTCGCGACCGTCGAGCCGGCAGTCGCCGGGCCGCGCCGTCCGCAGGACCGCATCAACCTGCCGGAGATCAGGACCAAGTTCCAGGAACTGCTGACCGCTCCGACCGGCCCCACCGGGTACGGCAAGTCCCTCGCGGAAGCCAACAAACGGTTCGTGATCCTGACCGGCGTGGGCCAGGGTAAACTGTCTGATCTGCCGATGCCTGGCGGCGGTGAACAGGACTCGGAGACGGTTCCCCGGGACGCCGCGACCGGCCTTGCGGGCCTGGAGTCCGAGCAGGAGACGGCCACTATCACCGAGATCGAGATGATGCAGAACCGGCCCACGCCGGACCGCATTGACAGCCTTCCTGAAGGCGAGTTCGTGCGCGACCGAAAGCGGGTCGCTTTGAAGCACGGCGATGTGGTGATTGCGGCGATCACCTCCTGCACCAACACCAGCAACCCGAGTGTCATGCTCGGTGCGGGCTTGGTCGCCAAAAAGGCGGTCGAGAGAGGGTTGACGGTCCCGTCTTATGTCAAGACCTCGCTGGGTCCCGGCTCGCGCGTGGTCACGGAATACCTGACGAAGACCGGCCTCCAGACGTTTCTGGACGAACTGGGTTTCCAGACCGTCGGTTACGGCTGCACGACCTGTATCGGTAACTCCGGGCCACTGGAGCCGAATCTGGAGCGGACCGTGGTAGACAACGACCTTGTGGTCGCCTCCGTTCTGTCGGGCAACCGCAACTTCGAGGCGCGCGTCCACCAGAGTGTCAAGGCGAACTTCCTGATGTCGCCGCCGCTCGTGGTCGCTTTTGCACTCGCGGGCCGCGTGGACATTGACCTGACGACCGAGCCGCTGGGCAAGGACACCAGCGGGGCCGATGTCTACCTGAAGGACCTCTGGCCCACCCCTGAAGAGATCAGTGACCTGCTCGGCTCCGCGACCGACCCGGAGACCTACCGGCGTGTGTATCGCGGTTTCGAGTCACAGAACCCGCTCTGGGCCGAGATTCCGTCCCCGACCGGCAAAACGTATCTCTGGGATGATCAGTCCACGTATATCCAGGAGCCGCCCTACTTCGATCGGTTCGGCATGGAGGCAGGCAAGGCAAAAGACATCAAGGGCGCACGTCCGCTCGCGATCTTCGGCGATTCGGTCACCACGGACCACATCAGCCCGGCAGGCGCGATCAAGCCGTCCTCCCCTGCGGGCCTCTATCTCCAGGAGAAGGGTGTCAAGCCCGAGGACTTCAACTCTTACGGGTCACGGCGTGGCAATGACCGCATCATGATGCGCGGAACATTCGCCAACGTCCGCATCAAGAACCTGATGGTGCCGGGGGTCGAGGGTGGTGTGACCATCCACTATCCCAGCGGCGAGCAGATGGCGATCTACGATGCCTCGATCCGCTACCAGGCGGCGGGCCTGCCGCTGCTGATTTTCGCGGGTCAGGAGTACGGAACGGGATCGTCGCGGGACTGGGCCGCCAAGGGCACGAACCTGCTCGGCGTCAAGGCGGTCATCGCCCAGAGCTTCGAGCGCATCCACCGCAGCAACCTGGTCGGCATGGGCGTTCTGCCGCTGCAGTTCAAGGACGGCGAATCGGCGCAAAGCCTGGATCTGCACGGTGATGAGACCTTCGACCTGGTAGGCCTGGAAAACGGTCTTGCCCCGCGTCTGGAGGTCAGTCTGGTGATTCACCACGGCGACGAGGAGCGGCGGGTCCCCCTGATCCTTCGCATTGACACCCCGATCGAGGTGGATTACTACCTGCACGGCGGCATCCTGCCCTTCGTGCTGCGCCAGCTCATCGAACGCGACAACGTCCGCCTTGCGGGCGAACTGCTGGAAGCCAACCGCCCCGCGTAATCCCGCCTTACAACCGACACCGCCCCGGTCTGCTTTGGCAGACCGGGGCGGTGTCGTTTGCCGGGATGCTCACACCAGCACGGACTAATCTCCGGGTTTGATCTCGCCCAGCCTTTCACGTGCCTCCTTTTTGAGATCGCCCTCCCCCAGCTCTTTCACCTTCTGGAAGTAAGGACGCGCCTTAGCCCGACTGCCCATGGTGTATTGGAAATTCCCCAGGTAGAACAGTATGGGCGCGGAGTCGGGCCGAAGGCTTTCCGCGATTCGTAACTCCTCAAGCGCCTCCGCACTGCGGCCATAATGGGAGTAGTGGTTACCGATTGCCGCGTGCGCGGCAGCCTGAAGCAGACGTTTATCGGCGATTGTGGAGGTGAAACGGGTCGGCAAAAAGGAAACACCGTAGGACGGCATCAAGCTCCGTCCGGCCTGATACATCAGAACTGCATCACGATGCCGCCCGAGTTTCGACAGCAGCAGGGCAAAGCGCATGTGCAGGTCGCCATCGGTCTGACGACTGCTGCTCCAGTTACGACCGGGCACCAGGCCGAGCGCTTCCTGGTAGTTCTGGATCGCTTCCTCATACAGACCTTTCGCGGCGAGGGCATCCGCGAGACCCGCGTAGGTGTCAGAACCGGCAGTTACTACCCGAAGAGAGGAGCGATAAGCGTCGATGGCCTCATCCACACTCCCTTCCTTCAGGAAGGAGTCGCCCAGCTTCCTTAAACGATCTGCCTCCTGCGATTGCGCCGTTCCCAGGGCGGAAAGTATGGGATTGTTATTCTTGCCCGCTTCTTTAGGTGGTTTGCTGTTAGCCAGGGCTGGCTGAATAACCACTGCAAAGCTCAGCATCAAAGAGCTAGATAGAAGCCATCTACAATGTAAAAGGCTTTTCATGTGAACTCCGGTAATTATGCACGGTTTACTGGGGTTGAAAGACGGTTGCGCCGGATCGGGACGTTGGCGACGAGCGCGACGGCGTCCTCGTAATCTTCGAGTGTCACGGATGCGGTTTCGTCTATGTCCACGTACTTGGAAAGCACCGCCATCAGTTCGCGGCGCAGTTCCTCCATCACCGGCGCAGGGATAGCGGCACGGTCGTGCATCAGCACGACGCGCAGACGGTCTTTTGCCACTGCTTTCGCCGTTTTGTCGTCCTTGCCGAATATTTTATTGATAAAGTCGTTCAGGGCCATTTCGCTTGCCTCTTTTCCGTCTTGAACCCACTGCTTCTATTCTGGCTAGCTTCCTTTAGCTGGAGGCAAAAAGCTTCTTCAGCCGCCCGAAGAAGGTTGTTTTGTCGTCCAGATCCAGGAACGGGACGTTTTCGTCCCCTTTGAGCCGCTTGGCGATATTGCGATATGCCTGCCCCGCGAGAGACCCCTCCGTCATGGAGACCGGCTCGCCGCGGTTGGTGGAGGTGATAATCATCTCGTCGTCGGGGACCACACCGATCAGCTTGACATTCGTTCCCAGTACCTCCTGCACATCCTCGACCGCCAGCATCTCCTGATTTTTGACCATTTTGGGACGGATACGGTTGACGATCAGCATCGGGTTATGCAGCCCCTCGGCCTCCAGCATACCCACGATCCGGTCCGCGTCACGCACCGAGGACATCTCCGGGTTGGTGACGAGAAGCGCTTCGGTCGCACCCGCGACTGCGTTCTTGAAACCCTGCTCGATTCCTGCGGGGCAGTCAATCAGAATAAAGGTGAAACCGTCTCCCAGAAGGTCGGCGACAACTTTTCGCATCTGATCCGGGCTGACCGCGCTTTTGTCGCGGGTCTGAGCAGCGGGAAGCAATGCCAGGTTCTGGTTGCGCTTGTCTTTGATCAGCGCCTTTTTGAAGTCCGCGCGCCCCTCAACAACGTCCACGATATCGTACACAATGCGGTTTTCCAGGCCCAGCGCAAGGTCCAGATTCCGCAGACCGATGTCCGCATCTAGCAGCGCGACCTTTTCGCCCATCGCCGCGAGCGCCATCCCCAGGTTTGCGGTGGTCGTGGTTTTCCCGACCCCGCCTTTTCCCGACGTAATCACGATCACCCTGCCGGTGTTGTCAGCCATATGTCCGTTCTGCCAGCTCTTCTGCTCGGTCTGCACCCGCCAGAGGGAACAGCCGCGCCAAATTTAACAATTCAGGAAGTTAGGGGCATTATACCGGCTTATCCGATGTCCATGCCTGAAATACAGCCTGGGAATATCTCCGCTTGTGGTCGTAGCGCTATTATTGTGGGAAAATCTGTATTTCGCCGTTCTCGATACGGGCGACCTCCGGAGTTCGGGTCGCCGCGCTGCTTTTCGCTCCCCCACTCTCTTCGGGTGAGCGCGCGATTTTACCGGCGATCCGGAGCTGCGGCGGGCGCAGGCTCACGGCCACGATCCGCGCGCCCTCATCGCCGTAACAGCCCGCATGGGCGAGGCCGCGCAGGGTTCCGAACACGACGACATCCCCCTTGGCGACGAGTTCCGACCCGGCATTCACATCACCGCAGATTACCAGATGTCCGTCGTGGACGATCCGTTGCCCGGAACGCACGGTCTGGTAGAGATACAGGGCGTTGTTTGTCGAAGCAGGCGCTTTGTCGGAAGATTCAGCGACAGGGGCCTCAGAAGAGGCGGCGCCTCGCTCACGCGGGGCGGGCTTTCGGATCACCGGCATCTCCTCGTAGGAGACCAGGGCAAGTTTTTCCCCCGCCGCCCGCGTCGCGGCGTCCGCGGCGACGATCGCGATGGGGACCAGACCATAGGCTCGCTTTACCCGGTCCAGAAGGAGGTCCAACTCATCGAGCGGCACCACTCGTTCTCCGCAGTCAATCGTGGTTTGCGCACCACGCCAGAACGACCGCGCGCGGGCCTCATCCAGGCGTGCGTCTACGCGCTCCAGCACGATCTGCCACTCCCCACCCGGTGGCAAGATCAGAAGCAGGCCGTTACGCCAGCCCTTGACCTCGACATCCGCTCTTTCTGCTTCTTGTTCCTGTTCCGACAAACCGTTTATTCTCCTTGCACCGGCTCTTATCATTCACCAGCCACCGCGCCGTCTCCTGCGTATCTCGCGGACGGTGCCAGTTCGGACAGTGCCGGTGCAGAAGGAGGGCAACGCGTTGCCGTTGATGTGCTCACTTGCCGCGCGACGGGCGGCTCCAAGGACGAGCCGGACGCTCTGGCGTTAACCTATGATTTGTCAGTTGGTTTGTCAGTCGCTCAGGACCGTCAGGCGAACGCTACGAAGGCGCACGGGGTCCGCGACCACGTCAATATGGACGATCCTGTCGTCCACGAACGTGAGGTTCATGACCAGGAGCAACCGATCCTGAGGAGAAACGACGATACCAACCGCGCCATTCACGAGCGCGGATTTCGCGGCCTGAGCGCGTCCCGAGAAGATTCTGGCTACCTCCTGTGCCCCCCGTGCCTCTTTCGGTCCCCCCGCCTGTACGGCGGCATGGTCCGCCTGGAACACGACCTCCGGGTCGAGCGCCGAAACCAGCGCGGCGAAGTCCCCCCCGCGTGCGGCGGCAAGAAAGGCATTGACTACTTCTTTTTGCCGGAGGAGAACCGTATCGGGAGCCGGGGAGGCTCCCCGCACCCGGCGCCGCGCCCGGCTCGCAAGCTGCCGTGCCGCAGCCGGAGAGCGCCCCACGATGGGAGCGATCTCCTCGAAGGGCAGATCGAACACATCGTGCAGCACAAACGCGACCCGCTCGGCGGGAGCCAGCGTTTCGAGGACCACGAGCAGCGCAAGCCCGACCGAGTCCGCCAGCAGCACTTCATACTCAGGGTTTGTTCGGTCTGCGTAGCCCGGGTGGCCGAGCAGGTTTTGGAGGACCTGTGCGCCGAGGGACTCTTCACGCCGCGACTTGCGCGAACGCAGCATGTCCAGGCATATCCTGGCGACGATTGTTGTCAGCCATCCTGGGAGGTTCTCGATGCGGTCGGTATCCGCGCGGCTGAGCCGGAGCCAGGACTCCTGCACGGCATCGTCCGCTTCGCTGAGCGAACCGAGCATCCGGTAGGCAACCGCTCGCAGGTGGGTGCGGTTTTCCTCAAACTGTTCCGCTAGCCATTGTTTTTCGTCCACCGCCCCCTCCTTCCGTCGCCGCGCGTTCTGGCGGGAACAGGACGCCCAGAACACGGCTTGAGGGTCGTAATGCCCAGGAGACGATCGCGCAGACAGCGAAGATCAAAGGCGAAAGGAACTGAAAGAAGGTATCGCCGCTTGTGATATGCGAGACGACCGCGCCGGTCATATTGAAGAAGGCTCCGGCATACGCCCACTCCTTGAGGCGCGGCAGGCGGGGCGCAAGCAGCACGATCGCTCCCGGAATCTTCCAGAATCCCAGGATCGTCGCGAAATAGCGCGGGTAGCCGAGGTGCGCCATGCCCGCGTCAATCACGGGCTGATGCGTCAGGTCCCCCACACCGCCCAGGAGCAGTGCGAACGCGAGAATGCCGGTGGTCGCCCAGTAGCCGATCTGTTTCGTTTTCATCGTCTTGTATCCTCAAGTCTCTTCCGGTAGGTCCGGTCACATTTGCCTGCCGCGTTCCGTCACCCTCTTGACGGATACAGTCTGCTCGATGTGACCCGGAAGATTTCGGGAGGAGAAAAAGTATGCAGAATCGAATGACCAACCCGGCGATGATCGTTCCCGACGCCCTGCAGACCCTGCTGGCCCTGGGGGCGTCAATCAAGAAGACGGGCGTTCCGGCCCAAACGCTCGGACTCGTCCACGTACGCGCCAGTCAGATCAATGGCTGCAGCGTCTGCGTGGATATGCACACCCGCGATCTCAAGAAGTTGGGTGAACCGGACGAACGGCTTTTTGCCGTGGCGGCCTGGCGGGACGCGCCCTACTTCACGGACGCCGAACGCGCCGCGCTGGCGCTCGCGGAGGCGGTTACGCGGCTCAGCGACCGAGAGGACCCGGTACCCGATACGGTATGGAATGAGGCCGCGCGGCACTACGGCGAGAGGGCGCTGGCTGCCCTGATACTTTCCATCGCCACAGTCAATCTGTGGAATCGCCTCAACGCCGCGACAAGGCAGATCGCGGGAGAGTGGGCAGGCTGACAACCGCAAAGCCGGATCGTGCGGCGGCACGACAGAAGGAGGGTAGCAGCAAGGATAATCACCCAGGGAGTCCCGGCCATCACGGGGGCGCAGTCCCCTGTGAAATCCAGG
This sequence comes from Armatimonadota bacterium, assembly GCA_014380815.1. Lineage (GTDB taxonomy): Bacteria > Armatimonadota > Armatimonadia > Armatimonadales > Armatimonadaceae > JACMJB01. The sequence continues at coordinate 2,385 of JACMJB010000029.1, read as the reverse complement.
AACACTCCAGTGGATCGGGACTGCTCAACGGTGAAATCCCAACGCATCTGGGTGGTTTTCATGGTTCCGTGTCAGACGGCTCGGGACTGGTGGGTTTTGTGGGGCTGGCAGGCGCAGAGGTGTTTAGTGCATCCGCGAACTCCAGGGCTGTGGTCTGCCGCGCCCAGACGATCTCATACAGGTCCAGCCAGATCGAGAGACCGACGCCCACCAGTCCCGCGACCAGCGTCACACTGCCGACAATGCCAAGCCGCGCCTCCTGCTGTCCGAAAACCAGTGCGATCACTGTCACCACGAACAGCAGCATCGCTACCGAAAGCGCGACGGTCGCCGACCAGATCAGACTGAGTCGCCGCTGAAACAGCACGAGTTGACGCCGGATAGAGGCCGAGCGCGGGGCCGCCAGGGCGCTATCGGCGTGGTCCCGAAGCTCAGCGGTCAACAAGCGCATCTGCGACGATAGACTGCTTTGTCTGCTGCTGTAACCGGAGAGCAGGATCGCGCTCGTCGTGATCAGCGCGGCGGGGGCGACCGCCGATCCGATCAGATTCATCAGCGTGGGTGTGGCGTCCGGCACCGGTCTTAGATCACTTCCAGAGCGTCGCGGTCCGGCAGCGGCGGGAACGGCGCGTGGGGTTCGCGCTGGTACCAGAAAGCAACAGACGCAAGGTCATCCTGGAGCGGCAGGTAGCGCCCCTGGCTGCGCCACCCCAGGGCCTGAATCGTCACCCGAAGATCCGTCTCGAATCGGATCGGGTCCGGGATATGCCAGCGGTACAGGCCAAACCGCTGCTGCACCTGGTAGTGCCCATCGCCGCGCAGTACCTGCGGCAGTCCCGCGTACGCGGTATTGAACTCCTGATATTCAACGGTCTCGACCCCTGCCGGGTTCGTCTGCCGCACATCAAAGTCATACGAGCCGCAGAAGTAGTCTTCCGTTCCGGTTCCGCAGATTGTCGGGAAGGCCGTGTCACCGTCCAGAAAAAACTTGATCTCGCCCTCACCCCACCAGCCGTTATTGTTTACCCCCCAGGCGAGATATGTCCCGACAAACTGCCCCTTTCCCCTAACGCCCTCAAGGATTGTGTAGTCCTGCTTATAAGGGAGCGGATTCGTGCGCCGGAACTGGGCGTGCAGGTAGGCGGCATGATCGGGGATCTCCGTTAGCGTGTAATCCACCTGGTAATAGAGCACCATCGCCTCGAACCCGATGTTTTCCAGGGTGATGCGGCAGGAGCGGCGAAACGGCATCTCCCAGTAGCAGTTGAAAGCCGAGCCAGGGTTGACACAGACAGCGAGGGAATTGACGGCGGCATATTTACCCCAGCCCATGCAGAAGAAATCACCGACAGGGCACTCGATCGAGGGTGTTTCCTCGTCATCCCAGTAGAAGCGCAGAATTGAGCTCCGCCACACCCCAGTCGGGGTCATCCAGAGATGCTGGATTGCGCCCGGTCCGTCCATCTCCGCGATGGTAAAGGTCGTGCCCGCCTCGATTCGCACCGATGGCGAGATCTTCCAGCCGACTCCCAGATCGCGCGCTGCTTTCGCGCCGGTTCCATCGGTCGCTCTCGCACCGCCCCCCTTCTCCCCCGTGAAGTTCTCCGGCGAGATCGAGCGCGTTCTGGCGTCCGAAAGCAAGGAAAGATTTCCGAGGTGCATCCCGAGTCCGTTAAACATGGTGTTTCGCAGTTCCCTTGCCGCGGTGTTTCGTGCTTTGACGGACGGCCTCATCGAGTTCGGCGATGGTGCGAGGCGGCTTTTCAGGGTCCAGGCCCACCTCGCGAAAGACCGCTTTGTTGTCGGCGATGAGCGTAGTGTTGGTCGTCACCGCCAGCCCGTAGATTTTGCCGTTGATGGTCAGCATGCGGGCGACACCGGGTATCCACTCCGCCAGGCTGCGCCCCGACCGCGCCAGATACTCGTCGAGGGGCGTGAGGACGCCGCGCAGGGCATAGCCTGCCAGTTCCTCCGCCCAGACCGGGGACATCAGGTCGGGCGTCGCACCGCCTGCGAGGGCAATACGTCCTTCTGGTGGCTGGACGCCCCGAACTGGGTCAGGACACGAGCGCGTACCCGGTTGTTTTGCCGATTGAATTCGGCGGCCATTGTTTCCTGACGCGCGAGTTCGGGCCGGCAGCCCGCGCTTCCCCTGTTTATTTCAGCCTCGCACGGGACAGGTTCGCGTCGAACCGCTGGCGATAGCGTGCCGTCAGTCTCATTCCGGATTTCAGTATAACACCAGAATCGCCTCCGAGACGGTGCGTGGAGACCGTGCGTGAGTTCGCCAACGGTCCGAGGCCCTACGCTTGGGTGGCACTCACCCATGGGCCATCGGGTACGCTTGCAGCAACGCTGCGGCTCAAGAGGCAGCTCGGAGCGCCT
>JACMJB010000028.1 GCA_014380815.1 Armatimonadota bacterium | reverse complement strand
GCAGTAACGGCAGTAACGGCAGTAACGGCAGTAACGGCAGTAACGGCAGCGCGCGCAGGTCACGCATCCTCTACCGGCTATCGGTTGTTCGGTTATCACGTTCACGCAAAAGGAATCCGAATGCAGAATCGCTCTTTGTGGCACCGCAGCCTTCCTGTCCGCGCCGTGCTGACGGCGCTTGTTTCCTGGGGGTCCCTCTCCCCGTGCACTGCAGCCGCTCAGCCCGACCTCTCTGCTCCTCCAACCTTCGTCTGGATCGAGGGCGAGACAGGCGCAGCCGCGAATTTCGAGGAGAAGAAGGTCAATCGCGCGGGATGGGGGCAGCCGCAATTCCTGTCTGGGGAGAAGTGGCTCCAGGTTGCGATTGATGAAAAAGAGGTGGATTCTCAGGTCCCCGCAGGCGGTCTTATTCTGAAATACCGCCTGGACACCCCCAAGGCAGGCAGCTACACGGTCTGGAACCGTGTCGGTTACGAGTATGTCCGGTCACCGTTCTCCTGGCGCCTGGATAGTGGCGAGTGGAAAAGCGCGAAGCCGACCGACCTGACCACCGATCTCATGGCTCTGGCGACCTGGACCGAGGTCGCCTGGCTCAAACTCAGCGACGGCGTCAGCCTTTCCGCCGGTCCCCACACGCTGGAGATCCGGCTGGAGAAGACCGCAGACGAAAAGGGTAAGATCCAGCGTATTCTTTACGCCTCCGATGCGATCGCCCTGGTCACGGGCGGTCCCTTTGTGCCAAACAGCAAGTATAAACCCGGCGAGCAGGCTCCGCAGGGCACCCCCCTGACCTCCTTCGCGCTTCCGGCATCTATTGGTGGGGCGGGTACCAGGACCGTTCTGCCGCTCAGCGGAACCTGGGAGATCTGCCGGGATGACGAGATGCTTCCAGGCGCGGTAGCGGAGCCGATCAAGGCTCTGCCGACCGTCACCAATTGGAACTCGATCTCGGTTCCAGGCGACAAGAATACCCTTCGCCCCGATCTGCTGTTTGCCCACCGGGTCTGGTATCGCACCCGGGTGACCGTTCCAGAGGGGTACAGGGGTCGGTCCTTCGTGATGAACTTCCCGGTCAACAACCTGAACACGACCGTGTATGTCAACGGCGTGCTTTGCGGATTTGAAAAGAACCCGTACTGCCGCTTCGATATGGACATCACGAAAGGGATCAAGCCCGGTCAGAGCAACGAAATCTGGGTCGGTATCCGGGATGCCTGGTACGGCTACTCCGCCTCACCGACCAATCCGATGAAGCTGCGCGCCAAATTCAACCTGCCGCTCGAATTTGCGACCAAAGGCTTTCAGGACCTCGCCTACCCGATCTGGAACGGTTTTCAGTCGGGAATCCTGGGCGCACCGACACTGACGGTGGCAGGCGGTCCCGCGTATATCGCCGATGTCTTCTGCAAACCGAGCGTAGCTGGGAGGCGGATGGATGCTGAGGTGACAGTGTCGAATCCCTCGGCCACCCCCCTCTCCGGCGAGATTCGCTGGGAGGCGATCCATCTCAAGACCGGTGCGGTGGAGAAGGCGTTCGCGCCGAAGCCCTTCACAGTCGGGGCGAACGGTCGGCAAAGGTTTGACCTTTCGGAAGCCTGGAGCAATCCCAAACTCTGGTGGCCGGACCCAAACCCTCAGCTTTACCAGCTTCGCACCACCGTCGCGGTCGGTGGGAAGCCGATAGATACCTGTGACACCCTCTTCGGGTTCCGCGAATGGGGGGTCAGCGCGGACAAGACCAAGTTCACGCTGAACGGTCAAAACTGGCGGATCTGGGCGGACCTGACGCAGGGCGGCAGTCCACAGGCATGGCTGGCCAACTACCGGCGCACGAACCAGCGCTTGATGCGCCTTTCCGGCGTCGGACAGGGCGGGCATTTGTGGCAGGGCATGGACCATAACCAGGCACTGGACTTCTTCGACCGAAACGGCGTCGTCGTCCGGCGAAGCGGTCCGCTCGACGGCGAGGTGATCGGCTATAACGCGATCGAGAACGATCCGGCGTTGAAGGCTCTTTACAAGTCCGATATCAAGATGGACCTGATGAACAATTTCCGAGACCAAATGGTCGCCGTGGTCCGGGGAGAGCGCAACCACCCCTCGGTGATGCTGTGGAGCCTGGAGAACGAGTACCTGTTCATCAACTGTATCAATCTGTATGGCGGACTGATGGACGACTTTGAGCGGGAGATCACGCGCTGCTCGGACGCGGTCCGCGCTGCCGACCCCACCCGCTTGACTATGGTGGACGGTGGCGGGGCCACAAAAGCCCAGACACTGCCTGTCCACGGCGATCATTACGTCGCTGGGGACTTCGCGAATTACCCGAATCTTGCCTACCAGGACCATGTGACGGGCGGGGGGCGCGGGCGCTGGGTGTGGGACAAGCAACGTCCCCGCTTTCTGGGTGAGGATTATTTCGCGTCCGGTATCAACCCCGCTGACTATTCAACGATCGGGGGCGAGGCGGCCTTCGTCGGGAAGACCGCCGCAAAACCAGCCTCAGCGCTGATGTACCGGATGCTGACCCAGGGCTATCGCTGGGGAGATTATGCCGCCTGGCACCTTTGGACCGCCGAGGACACCGGGACCAGTCTCCCATCGCGGTCTTTTCGCGGCAATGGGACTGGACCTTCGGGCCAGGCCAGAAGATAAAGCGGACGCTGGGCCTTTTCAACGACTCCCATGACCCCGCGCCGCTCACGCTGACTTGCACGCTGGCTGTCGGCGGCAAGGTCGCAGATCGCCAGGTGACGCGGCATATCCTTGCACCCGGAACCGG
>JACMJB010000176.1 GCA_014380815.1 Armatimonadota bacterium | reverse complement strand
CTGCCAGACCAGCATCGAAAGGCCGTTCTGGGTCCGGCACCCCCGCGCCTCGGCGGCGGCAAGCAGGCGAGTCTGCGGGGGATTATAGATGAGGTCGCTGACAAACAGATCCGGATGCAGGGTCTCCAGAGGAAGCGGCGGCATCTCCGCGTCGCGTGGGTGCATGCCGACGCTGGTAGTATTTACAAGAAGGACCGCCCCTTCCCGGCCCAGAGCGCGCCCAAGCGCAGCCTCCTCCAGCGAAATCACCTCGATGAGCGGACCATCAGAAGCGGAGTGAAAGCGGGCCGCCAGTTCGTGTGCCCGTTCCAGGCTTCGGTTCGCGACCGTGACCGAGACTCCCGACTCCCGCAGTGCAGCGATAACCGCGCGGGCGGACCCACCCGCTCCCAGCACGATCGCACGAGAACCGGGCGGGGGTAGGGCATCGCTCTCGGCAAGGGCCGCCAGAAAGCCTCGCCCGTCCGTTGAATCTCCTGTCAGGTACCCTTCCTCATTGAGGATCGTGTTGACCGCGCCCAGGCGTGCGGCGCGTGGTGTCAGGGCATCCAGAAACGGGAGCACCAGTTCTTTGAGCGGAACGGTTACATTGACGCCGCGCAGACCCAGCGCGCGGATTCCCGCAACCGCCTCGCCGATGCGCTCCGGTGCGACCGCGAAGGGCACATAGGCCCAGTCCATTCCCAGTGCGGCAAAAGCGGCGTTGTGCATCGGTGGGCTGGCGGAGTGGCGCACCGGCCAGCCCCACACGCCGACGATCTGCGTGGTGCCGCGAATCTCGATTCCTGCCCCTGCCGCGCCCATTTTCAGCGCACTTCCAGCACGTTGATCTGGTAACTGCCGACATCAGAGGCGACTCGGGCGATGTCGGTGATCTCGCCCTCCGCCAGCTTGATATGGGTCGCATCGGCGAAAGGCGCTCCAAAGGTCGGCTCCAGCGCGACCCAGCCCGCCGACAAACTGTCTCCTCCGACCCCCGTTCCGGAGGCACCAACCCAGACTTCAGGCCAGGCATGATACAGAAAGCGACCATCCGCGAAGACCACGCCGACACACTGCTTGGTCGGTATGCCCGCCGCGCGAGCGATGGCGGTGAAAAGCGTCGTGAAATCCCGGCAAACGCCCCGCGGATCCTTCAGCACATCATCGGCTGAGCGAATGGCGACAATCCCGGGGTCCGGCTTTACCGTTTGTATCACCCACGCGGCGATCCTTGCCGACGACCGGGCGCTGTCGGTCTCGGTGCCCAGGATGCGCCGGGCAAGAGACTGGAACGTTTCGCTCTCGGCGGGAACATAAACTGTGGACGCAAGATAAAGTCGAAGCGGGGCGGGAGCTTCGGATGGCGAAACGAACCGCTTCGCGCCAGAGGTGGGCAAAGGGCGTGTGGTCACGGTAACTATCACGGTACCTGCCGTGGTACCGGCGGACGCCGATACCACGGCGGACTGGATCGCATCGGGAGCGGGCAGCGGGCGGGTCGCCCCGGAGATCGAGTAGCGGGCAGTGGTTACCGCGCGCGGGGCGGGAATCGGAACCCCGGTCGGCGTGATCGCGACCAGGGAGATCAAGTCCGGGCGAGGCCCGGATGCATCCGGCGCGGCAAACGCGGCTTCCTTTGGCTCCTTGCGGATCTGCATCCCGATCGGGCCATCGGAGCGCAGCAGATCCCCGGCCTCGTTCAGGTAAGAAACGGTGGTCCCGCCCGATGCGCTGGTCTGCACCACTTTGTAGGCGGGAACGGTCTGACCGCTAACCTCCACGGTCTCGCGGGCGGTCACGGTCACCATGGCATCGGTGAAGCTCAGGGTCTCCGCCACGAATACCTTGCCTTTGATCTCCTGCCCGATCTGGGGTTTAAAACGCGCGGCGGCGGTCGTGTCCAGCAGAAACGTCTCACCGGGTTTCAGTTGCAGCGCGCCACGCTTTTCGTTTGCGCCGACGCGGGTAGTGTAGGAAACGCCCCGGTCCGTATAAGTCACCGTGGTTTTGCTCAGGCGACCTGCTCCCTCCGTCTGGCTGAACTGAGTCAGAGGTCTGCCGCTGCGGGCATCTGTCAGGGAGATACTGGTGCTGGTAACGGAAGCGTTCGCACCCATCACCCGAAGGTCCATTTTCAGAACCGTGTCCAGACGGACCGTTCCTCCCGGCTGCGCTTTGGTCGGAGCGCTGTCCTGTCGCCGGATTACGACATTGCCGATCTTAGCTCCCTTCAGATAAACCCCGTAATACGCCTCCGTTGCAGGCTTCGTGGGAGCGGGGGCAGAGCGTGCGCTGGTCGGAGTTTGCCACAGAGTTATCGCCGCCAGGGCGGCACGGGACGGCGAGACAATGGACACCGCGCTGACCAGAACCAGTGCGAGGAAGCTCCGCTGGGAGAAGATCTTCTGAAACCAGAGAGGGATTGTCATAATGTTGTTATTCATTTTCGCGGAGCGGTACGCAGTCGCTTCAGCGCCTGCTTCGCCGCTGCATCATCGGGGGCAAGCCGCAGCGCTTCCTCATAGACCTGCTCCGCTTCCTGGCGGCGGCCTTGCTTCGCCAGCATGGTGCCCAGCGCGACCCGCGCCCGCGGCATTGCGGCGGGAAGGGACAAAACGCGCCGAAACTCAGCCTCAGCCTCTACAAACCGCTGCTGGTTTGAAAGCGCGACTCCCAGAAGATACCGGGCGGCGGAATCGTTTGGGGCGAGCAGCACGGCAGCCTTCAGTGGCCCCAGGGCATCGCGATTTTGCCGAAGTTTGAGCAGTGCTCCGCCCAGCCGAATCTGTGCGACGACGAAGCGTGGGTCCAGGCGGACCGCCTCACGCAGGAAGACTACCGCCTCCTGAGGATTGCCGGTATCTTCGAGCGCCGCGCCGAGGTGATAGCGGTAGACTGCGTCCCCCGGCTTAAGCCGCACTGCCGCCCGGAAGTGGGGCAGGGCTTCGGCGCTTCTTCCCCGCTCCGCCAGCGTAATCGCAAAGTTGGTCCGGGACGGCGCATCATCCGGGTTGACTCGTACCATAGAGGCGGAAAGGGTCTGCGTATCTTTCCAGGTAGGGATTTGAGCAAGGGTGCGAACTCCGCAGAACGCAAGAACCCCCAGAGCGACGACCTGCCGAACCATCGCGTTTCGGGTGGCCGCGCTTTTCCCTGGAGCGAGAAACCAGGAGAGCGCCAGTGCCGGACCTAACATCGCCACATAAAGGTAACGATCCGCCACCGTAGTCAACGCCATCCCGTAGAAGGGGATCAGTCCCAGGGTCGGCAGCACCGCTGCGATGAACAGAAGAAAGGCTGTGACGTACGGGTGGGCCAAGCGCCCGCGTGCCGCCCACAAAGCCGCCAGAAGGACCGCCGGGAAGAGCCAGGTGATATATCCCCACCAGTGACCCAGCACAATGCCGGGAGTCCGGCCCACGTTAATACTGGTGCGGAGTGGCAGCACCAGTTTTGCGAGATAGTAAGCGAGAGCATCCCCGGCGATGAAGGGGCGGACCCAGAGCGCTAGATCAACATTACGGCTTGTCTCCGAGATAAGGCGGGTGACGACGATCAGCGCCAGAGAGAGCGCCACCCAGGGGGCCAGCAGAAAAAACCACCGACGGGGCGGTCTCCGCAGTGCCCCCCAATCCAGCACGGCGGCCACCAGCGGCAGAGCGGCAGCCGTCGGCTTGGAAAGCAGGGCAAGGACGAAACAAAGGGTTGCTGCCGCATAGCGTAGCCGAGCGGCGCGGACCGTTCTCGCGCTGCTGTCAGCGGCGGCGACATAGAAGCAAAGCGCGAGCAGGCCGAAGAAACCGCTCGTCAGGTTGTTCATGCCCGTCGCCCAGGCGACCGACTCGACCTGAACGGGGTGCAGCGCGAACAGCAGCGCCCCCGCCCCCGCCACCCAGGGACGCCCCCCCGCCACGCGGCGCAGCAGCGCGAAGACCAGGAGCACATTGGCGATGTGCAGGAGCAGACTGACCGTGTGAAATGCCGCCGGGCTAACAAAGGCATTTCCGCCACCCGGCACATAGATGGGCTGCGTCACCGGAGCGAAGTAAGCGATCAATCCCCAGAGCGTGTAGGTCACCGGCATGTATAGCTCGTAGTAGCCGTGCGTCCACAGGTAACCGATCCCCCGGCCCGTGACCGTGGGAGTCAGATGGGGATTGGCAAAGATATTGGTGCCATCGTCGTAATTGACGAAGCTGAAGCCCAGGATTGAGAAAAATGTCGCGAATGTGACGATCCCAAGAGCGAGGGCCACGGCGAACGGGCGGTCAAGCAGGGACAAACGGCGGAACGGGAGTCCCTCCCGTTCCGCCGTTTGGAGGACCGTATCGGTATTCGGGTCCACCTCTGGTACATGGGTCTTGGTCACGGAGGGGTTCAGACCTCGCCGAGAATCGAGGCTTTACGACGGTTGAAGTCGTCCTCGGTAATCAGGCCTTCGTCGAGGAGCATCTTAAGCTGCCCGAGCCGCTCGCGGATCGTGGCGCCGCCATTGCCATTCGTGGCAGGAGCGACCGACGGCGTGGCGACAGCGGG
>JACMJB010000175.1 GCA_014380815.1 Armatimonadota bacterium | reverse complement strand
CGAAATAGAGCAGGGAGCCTTTGGCCCGATGATCAAGACCGATGCCTTCAAGAAAAGTACGGTCGAGGGGATATATGCCGCGGGCGACGCGGCGCGGGCGATGCACAGCGCGACACTGGCCTCTGCGGATGGCGTGATCGCGGGTGCTGCGGCCCATCAGTCTCTGGTTTTTGCGGGAAGGCAGCGTTCGTGACGGAAAATCAAGAGCCGGTGATTCTCTTCGACCAAAAAGCCGCTTCTGCTTACGATAAACGATGGGCTAAGCTGGCTCCGACGCGCGACGCGCTTCATCTGCTCATTCGCGCGATACTCTCCGATCTCCCCGCCAATGCACGGGTGCTCTGCGTCGGCGTGGGAACCGGCTCGGAATTGATGGATCTCGCCCTGGCATTTCCGGAGTGGCAGTTCACCGTGCTGGACCCAGCGACCCCGATGCTGAACGTCTGCCGTCAGCGGGCCGAAGAGGGCGGCATCACGTCCCGCTGCACCTTCCACGAGGGCTATCTCGACTCATTGCCCGTTTCGGACCAGTTTGATGCAGCGACGTGCCTTGTGGTTTCTCACTTGATCCTGCGGCCGGAGGAGAGACGCCGCCTTTTCCATCAGATCGCCCTGCGGCTCCGCCCTCAGGGGGTTCTGGTCAATTCGGAAATCGCATATGATACGTCCTCTCCCGCTTATCAAAGCATTCTCAATGCCTGGCTACAGATGCTGAGAGCCGCCGAGATTCCGGAGGAGGACATTGGGAAAATGCGTGCCTCCCTTGGCCGCGAGGTGGCAGTTGTGCCACCACAAGAAGTCGAATCCATCCTCGGATCGGGCGGCTTCGACACACCGACCCGGTTCTTTCAGAGTCTCCTGATTCACGCCTGGTATTCAAGGCGAACGTCATCGGATCAAAAATCCTAACAGACTATACAGAATATCGGGATAAGAGCCAGCACGACAACGCTTGCCGGGGGTCTGTCAACCGGCGTATCATATATCGTGAACACTCCATCTGCCGCCGACCGCGCCCGCGCGCCGTTCTTCGATCTGCGCCCGCTGGCCTACCGATTAATGAACGAGGCCGGTTTCGCCACTCTCCCGTCCCCGGTAGTGGAAGACGAACTGCGTCAATGGGAGAGCAACGACACCCCTCAAGGCGCGGGGGACGTCGGGGTCCGGGACCTGCGCGCGCTGCTCTGGTCTTCGATTGACAACCCCAGTTCACGGGACCTGGACCAGGTGGAATTCGCTCGGCGGGAACCCGATGATACGATCCGGCTCCTGATCGGGATCGCCGACGTGGACGCGTTTGTGCCCAGGGGCAGCGCGACCGACCAGCTTGCCTATCAGAACACGACCTCCGTCTACACAGGGATCGAGACCTTTCCGATGCTGCCGCGGCGACTGTCCGAGGATCTTACGTCGCTGCTGGAGGGCGAGGATCATCTGGCGGTTGTCGTGGACATGGTGATCGGGGCGGACGGGGCGGTGCAGTCCCGCTCGGTGTACCGCGCCCAGGTGCGCAATCGGGCACGGCTGAACTACGATGCGGTCGGGCTGTGGCTCGAAGGCAGGACTGACATTCCCCCCGAGGTGGCGCATACGGCAGGGCTGGAGGCGCAGCTCCGGCTGCAGGACGAAGCGGCGGACCGGCTGGGTGATCTCCGGCTTCAAAACGGCGCGCTGGACTTCGAGACCATTGAAGCCACGCCGGTGATCGTGGAGGGAACAGTGGTTTCTCTTTCGGTGACGCCTAAGCACCGGGCACGCTATCTGATCGAGAACTTCATGGTCGCCGCCAATAATGCGGTCGCGGAACTGCTGGCGGCGGGCAGCGCGCCGTCCATCCAGCGCGTGGTGCGGACCCCCAAACGCTGGGACCGCATCACGGCGATCGCGGCTTCCCTTGGCGACCCCTTGCCCGCCCTGCCGAGTGCCCAGGCGCTTGCGGGCTTTCTGGCTCGCCGCCGCGCCGCGGATCCGCTTCGTTTCCCCGACCTGTCGCTTTCCGTCGTGAAGCTGCTGGGCGCGGGCGAGTATGCGGTGGTGCATGCTGGCGAGCGGGAGGAGGGGCATTTCGGCCTTGCCGTGCAGGGCTACACTCACTCGACCGCCCCCAACCGGCGCTATGCGGATCTTGCGACCCAGCGGCTGCTGAAAGCCGCCGCCGCCTCTGGCCCATCGCCATACACCGAATCGGACCTGGAAGCGATCGCTGCCCGGTGCACGGAGCGGGCCAGCGCCGCGCAGAAGGTGGAGCGGACCCTGCGTAAAGCCGCCGCCGCCGTGCTGCTTCGGGGGCGCATCGGCGATACGTTCGATGCTCTGGTCACCGGCGCGTCGCGAAAAGGCACCTATGTTCGGCTTCTCCACCCGCCTGCCGAAGGCCGGGTGATGCGCGGCGAGAATGGCCTCGATGTGGGGGATGCCGTGCGGGTCCGTCTGCTCGCCGCCAACCCCGAAACCGGCTTCATTGATTTTGAAGCGCTGGGAGGGTGACCGTCAGGGCCGCAGCCGCCAGAGGCTGCCAGAAGCGGTGTCCGCGCTCGTGCGGGACCGGTTCGCCAGGCCCACTAAGTAGGAGTCCTTGCTGGCTTCCAGGCTGTTAGGGAAGGCGGGCAGCGATACCCGCGCCCGGCGATTCCAGCGAACGAGGTCCGGCGAATCAAATATTTCCGCGATGAAGCGATCGCCGGGACGGGTGCTGGCGGGCGTGGCAGTCAGCAGATGGCACCGTCCTTCGCGAACCACAATGTCCGTCACCACGCGGTCGGCGAACGGGGCGATCACCCGCACTTCGACTTCTGGACCGATCCCTGTGAGGTAGTAAAGGGGGCGTGGCTGACCCTTCTGGCGCAGAAGATCAGGGGCGAGCGGGCGCACGGTGTAAACAACCCCATTTATGAAGGGTTCGAGACGTAGCGTCGTCTGCCGGGGATGCGCCCGCAGCCCGGGAAATAGGTCGCAGAACACTGGCTTCAGTTCCCCCCTGGCTCCTTTGGGCGCGGGACGGTACCGAAACGCGCCCTGTTTTGCGGAGGCAGGAACGATCAGAAGCGAGCCATCCGGCAGCGGGGCCAGCCCCCAGAATCGGTAGGCGGCGAGATTCTCCGCCGCCGTGTTCCAGGTCTTCCCGCCGTCATCCGACACGAAGAGAACACCCCCTCGCTGCCCTCCCGCTGTGACATAGAGTCGCCCCCCTGCTCTTGCCACGTCGAAGACATGCAGTGCGTCCGGCACGCTCTCATAGCGTTCCCAGTCTCCGTTTCGCGACCGTCGGTAGAGACTGCCGACCGTCTTCGTGTCCGCGGCGAGGGCATCAATGCCCGGAAGGTACAGGGAGTCGCCCAAAACGCGAAACTGCTCGACCGATTCTTCGCGGACGACGACCTCGGATCGCCCGTCTTTGCCGGAGGCGGCATCGCAGGACCAGAGCGTGATTGGACCTCGATTGTTGTTCCAGTCGCCACAGCCCGCGAAAATACGGCCCGCGAACTGCTGCAGATCCCAAACGCTCCGCGCCTGGCAATCCGCCGGATCATCCGTGTGGAAATTCTGACGGAACGGGTCGCCGATCTGCTCGGCATGGGTGAGAAGACGGGCGGAATCGGGCACCTTGTTCCCTCCCGTTCCAACGGGTACGTGCCCGGGGACGCGCACCACAAGGGGTAACTCCGGAATACTGCCAAGTTTGTTCCGGGAGAAGGGGACGATGATTGGTTCTTTTCCGCTGGGGGCAGGCGACAGCGTGAGGTCCGTCGTCAGCCGGTAGCGGCCTGGTGCGAGACCCGCGGTCGGCAGACGAAAAGTCGCTACCTTTCCCGGCGCGGGCAGCGGCAGGTCAAGCTCCCACAGGGAAGGCGAACCCTCCTGGTTTCCCCGCAACACGCGGATTCGCAGCCCGGTCCCCATCGCTGACGCCTGGCGCAGCACCCCCGCTCCAGCGGCATCGAGCGGCGTAAACTCTACGGAACCCTCCGCAGTGGCACCCTGCGCGGGGTAGCAGGTGGACAGGTCCAGGCGGACAGCCGTTTGTTCGGCGAGAGTCCGGGCCGTTGTTCGGGCCTTGTCCAGCGGGTCAAGGTCGGCGGGGAGCATCGTGCCCAGCGCGGCGACAAGCAGTTTGCGCCGACATAGCGCGGCGCCACGATCACGGTGCACGGTGCGACTCCTCCGGTTCCGCGGTGTCACCGTCCGAGGCATTCTCCAGCGCCTGCGGGGCGTGCATAAACGCCCAGAAATCGCGGGCGTACTGCATATCTATCGTCATGAGGCGCCGGGCGGCGTCGGCATCCCGGTCCCGGATGGCATCGCAGATTCGCTGATGGGTCGCCAGGCTGTCGGCCAGTCTGGGCCAGTCCTCTATCCGAACCGGGGCGGTCGCGGGGATCTGCCGCCGCTGCCATTCGTAAAGCGTTATCAGATAGGAGGAGAGCGCGGGATTGTGCGCGGCGCGAGCGACCGCGCAGTGAAAATCGCCGTAGGTGCCACGGGGGGGCGGGGCAGGCGCTGCTGCGAGGTAGCCGCTTTCGCGACCCGCACCGATCGCCGCCTGAATACCGATAAGCTCCGCTTCGGTTCGCCGCTCTGCGGCCCAGCCTGCAAGCCGGACCTCAACTGTTTCGCGTGCCTCCAGCAGTGATTCAGGGGAAGGGTGCTCCAGGGCCATCAGAAACGCGAACGGCTCCCGGAGCACTGCCGAGGCGTCTGAGGCGATGTGGGTGCCCGCCCTGCCGCGCGCCTCGACGACTCCAAGGACCGCGAGCATTCGCATCGCTTCGCGGATCGTGGACCGGCTGATGCGAAGCTGCTGTGCCAGTTCCCGCTCTGTCGGCAGACGACTGCCCGGTCGGTAGCGGCCCCGGACCAGCTCCTGCTTGATCTCTTCGACGATGCTGATGGCGACAGAAGGTTCCTGCCCACCCGACCGATCTATTCCCTCTCTCATTTGCTGCGGTTCTCCCCAAACCTATCTGTGGCTGGTCCACAACAGAAACACAGTTCTCCTTTACAATAACCCCACCTCCGCTTCCCTGTCAAGACCAGGGGGATTCTGCTGTTTTTAGGGCACCCTGGCATCTGACTTGACAACCGTTTGCAACGAATGGTATGATTCCGCGTCGGTGTTTCCCAGTTATGGACCAGCCAGAATGGATACCCCCCTGAAAGAAATGGTCGTTCTTATGACTCCAATCTACCCTCGTCCCGCTCCTACGGACCGCCCCCGATTCGCGCGGATCCCCTCCGGGTTCACGCTGATCGAGCTGCTCGTGGTGATCGCCATTATCGCCATACTCGCTGCGATCCTTTTTCCCGTCTTTGCCCAGGCCCGCGAGAAAGCCCGGCAGACGAGTTGTGCCAGCAACCTGAAGCAGATCGGCACCGCCTGGCTGATGTATGCTCAGGACTATGATGAGGGGATCGCCCCGTATCGGCCTTATCTGATCGGCACGACCAGTTACTTCTGGGATGCCAGCGTCACCTCGACCGGTCAGTACGACAACGCAAGCGGTCTGCTGCAGCCGTACATGAAAAACACGGCGGTCATGGACTGTCCCACGATTGCGGATGTGCCCATTGAAGTGGGCAACGGGGTCGCGTATGCCCTGAACTACACCTATCCCTACCATTCGGAGTACCCAGCGGCGGGATCCATTACCGCCGCCAAATCGCGTCCCGCCGCCCTGGCGGAGTTTGAGGCTCCCTCGGAAACCGTTCTCATGGCGGACGCTATCATTCTTTATCTTTCCGGTGCACAGCGTGGAAACCTGGGGCGCCTACGTACGCTCTGGCCGCCCTCCTGGGGTACCTATCCCTCGAACAGCACCCTGTCTCCCTCCGTTCAGGGACGGCATCAGGGCTTCGCAAACGTCCTGTGGTACGACGGGCATGTCAAAGCCATGAAGCCGGCTCCTCTCACGGTGGACGTTTCCTCACCGGCAGGCGGTCCACCCATGCCCTCCTCCGAGTACCGCAGGAACAATATCGGGCATCTACTTCCCCCCGGCGTTTCGGTTGGGAATGCCCGGCAGGACTACTACTTCGCGCTGATCAAACCGAAGTGAGACCGAGACTTGCCGCCGTGCTGCTTTGTGCGGCACTAACCACTCTCCCCGGCAGGGCGCGCAGTCAGGCGCTTGGTGTGATGCGTCCCCTGCCTGTGGAGGCGGTACTGGACAATCACACGTTCCTGCAGGAGATGGAACCCGCCGTCTCCTCCGACGGTCGCTGGGTCGCTTACACCCTTCAGGACGGCAGGCGTCGTCTGCCGGAAGACGAGGACGAGCGCTATCACTGGTTCGGTCCGACCGGCGTTTCCCTGTTCGCGGGGCAGGGCTGTGACGTTTATGTCTCCGATCTGACCGCGACCGGGTCCGGGGCCGGATCACGGAGGGTGAGCGGCGGCAGGGGGACCTCGTGGGGGGGCGCATGGTCACCGGATGGACGGCGTCTCGCGTTCTATTCAGACCGCGATGGCGCGGCACGGCTCTGGGTCTGGGAGCGGGATACCGGCAAGCTGCGACGGGTGTCTGCGGTTCTGGTCCGTCCGCTCACCGGCGGTGAACTTCCCCGATGGACTCCGGACGGCAGAAGCATTGTTTGCAAGGTCCTGCCGGAAAACATGACCCTCGCCGATGCGGCGAAGCTCTTCGAGCCGACTGCCTCACCCCCCGATGCTTCCCCGGCAAACCGACTGGCCCTCGCCGCGCCCGTGGTTGTTTACCGGTCCGTCTCCGGCGCGGATACGTCCGCAGCGGAAAAGGCGGCGGTGGAGTATCGCGGGTTGCTGAACCGAGCGCGGGCGGATCTTGCCCTGATTGATTCCGCGAGCGGAACGGTGCGCCGCCTGGCTCGAAACGTGTATCCGCACGGCTACTGGGTGTCACCGGACGGGCGATCGGTGGCCTATACCTCGATCCCGCAGGTCGGAGGTAATCCCGCCGAGAACCGTTGCGATCTGTGGCTTGCCCTCCTGGAACCGCGCGAGACAGAGCCGCGCCTGCTGGCGGGAGCGATTCCGCGTACCTGGTGGGGTCAGGCAGTGCGCTGGTCGCCGGACGGCTCCCAGCTAGCGTATTTGTCTTTTGGGGAGCAGGGTACCCGCTGCACGTTTCTGCACCCGATCACCGGGAACCTCCCCGCCGACGCGCCGAAGACCACGGAAACGACCGGGGCAAGCCGCGACATCAACGAAATCAACGGCGCGCCGCTCTGGGATCCGGCAAGCGGAAAAGCGGTGTTTTTCCTCTCATCGGGACAGGTATGCCGCGCGGAAGGGGATCGGGCAGATCAGTACGCCGCTCCAGACGGGATTCGGCTTCTCCAAATTGTCCACGATTCGGCGGACCCGGCGCGTCTGTGGCGACCAGCGAAGGCCCCCACGGGGAGCGTGTATTTCCGTGCCCGCGAAGAAGCGACCAAAACGGAAGGTATCTGGCGGCTGACACGCAGCGGGGGAGATGGGGGGAAGGGGCCGGTATGGAAGCGGCTCTACGGCGCGGCAGTCCGAACCGGTGGCGTGGCGGGGCGCGGCAGTCGGCTGGTTCTTGCGCAGGAATCGGCGGATCAGCCCCCGGACCTATGGGTCGCTGAGGGGGAGAACATTGGCAATTTGCAGCGAGCCAGCCGCACCAATCCGGCAGTGGGGGGGTACGCGCTCGGCACATCCCGGGTGATCGAGTGGACCGGGTCGGAGGGAAAAACATTGCGCGGCGCGCTGCTGCTTCCCCCTGGCTACCCGAAGCGCGGAGGCGAACGTCTGCCGCTGATCGTGCGTGTCTACCCGGGAGCGATGCTTTCCACGAGAGCCAACAACTGGGGTGGATGGCTGAGCGGCAGTGAAAATGCACAGCTGTTTTTGACGCGCGGTTACGCTGTCCTGCTGCCCGACCTGCCTTTTGACTACGCCCGCTCGCGGGAAACGATTCCCGCCGCCGTTCTGCCTGGGGTGGACCGGGTGATTGAGATGGGGGTCGCGGATGCGAAGCGGGTCGGGGTGATCGGGCACAGTCAGGGGGGCTACGGGGTCCTGACCCTGCTGACAACGACGAACCGGTTCCAGGCGGCAGTCTGCGCGTCCGGGTTCGGCAGTGTTCTGAGCAGCTACGGGCAGCTCCGCCTGGACGGCGAGGCGAACGATGTGGCGTTCCGTGAGATGCGTCTGGGCGGCAGTCCCTGGCAGGTCCGGGAGCGCTACCTGGAAAACTCGCCGACGCTGTTCCTGGATCGGGTCACCACGCCGGTGCTTCTCATTCATGGTGGTGCCGATCGCACGGTCGGACCACAGCTTGCCGCTGAGGTCTTCGTCGGGCTGCGTCGCCTGGGCAAAACCGCCGAGTTCGCGCGGTATGCCGGGGAAGGGCACGCCGTGGATCGCTGGAGCGCCGCCAGCCGCGAAGATTACGCACGCCGTGTGCTCGACTGGTTCGACCGCCACTTGAAGCAAACGCAGCCGTAAGCATCGTCGAAAAATACAGCGGTCCGCAGTGGGCCTTGTCTTTGCCGCAGGTTCGTGTATAATAAACACAAATAATGGATGGCGCGAAAGCAGGAGGGAACAACGATGCGGCTGCATGGACTGATTATTGACCCACAGGAAGATTTCTGCAATCCGAATGGAAGCTTGTATGTGCCCGGCGCGGAAGCCGATATGGCGCGGCTGTCCGCCCTGATTCGGCGGCTCACACCGCAGATCGAGGGGCTGCACGTGACCCTGGATTCCCACCACACCCTCGACATCGCACACCCGGTCTGGTGGCGGGATGAGGCCGGAAATCCCCCGCCTCCCTTCACCATCATTACCACCTCGGACCTGGACACGGGCCGCTGGCAGGCCGCCGACCCCGGCGCCCGCGAGCGGAGCGCGGCGTACGTGCGTCAGCTGGCCGAAAACGGGCGTTACCCGCTCTGCATCTGGCCATACCATTGCTTGATTGGGAGCGCGGGCCACACCGTTGTGCCGGAACTGCAAGCCGCCCTGGGAGCCTGGGAGGCCTCGGCGCGACTGCCGGTGGATTTCGTGACTAAAGGTGCGAATATCTGGACGGAACACTACAGCGCCCTTCGCGCCGATGTGCCCGACCTCACCGACCGTGCCACGCTCCTCAACGAGCGGCTGATCCGCGAACTCAGAGCCGCCGACCGAATCTTTGTGGCGGGCGAGGCGGGAAGTCACTGTGTCGCAAACACCGTGCGCGATCTGGTGGAGGCGCTGGGCAGCGACGAGCAGCTACAAAAACTGACCCTGCTGACGGACGCCACCTCGCCGGTCACCGGTTTCGAGCCGCTGCAGGAGGCGTACCTCGCCGACATGGCGGCGCGCGGTCTCCAGATGGCGACCACGGAGGAGTTCCTCCAATGAATAGCGTCGTGGCCCTGAGCGAGGCGGCACGCGGGGTGGAACCGATGCTGTTCCTGGCAGGTGGCATCTCCGGCTGCGGAGACTGGCAGCGCGAAATGACGGCGCTACTTTCCGACACCAGTCTGACACTGCTCAACCCGCGCCGCCCGGATTTTCCGATAGACGATGAGGCTGCCGCCCGAACCCAGATCGAGTGGGAGTTCCGCCACCTGCGCCTCGCGGACGCGATCCTGTTCTGGTTCCCGCACGAGACGCTTTGCCCGATCACGCTGTTCGAGCTTGGCGCCGGTTCCCGGTCTGCGGTGCCGCTCTTTGTTGGGACACATCCGGACTACCAGCGGCGCACCGACGTGATCGTTCAGCTCTCCCTGGCCCGACCGGAGGTGAGCGTGGTGGGTGATCTCGCATCGCTTGCCACGCAGGTGCGCCGCTGGGCTGCGGGGAATGATTAGCGACGGACCCTTGAATTTCCGGGCCATTTGCCAGTCCCGCCCAACGCAAACTTATGCTATTGAAAGATTTGAAATGATCATCGAGTCGCTGCTGGACACCGACCTTTACAAATACACCATGCAGCAAGCGGTTTGGAGCCAGTTCCCCCAGGCGTCCGTCGAGTATGCCTTTAAGTGCCGAAACGGGGTGGATCTTCGTCCGTATGCCGTGGAGATCCAGGCTGAGATTGACCACCTTGGCGAGTTAAGCCTGCGGCCCGACGAGCAGTCGTATCTGGCAGGGATCCGTTTCATCAAACCCGGCTACGTGGACTCACTGCGGCGGTTTCTGCTGGACCCGGCCAACGTGCGGGTAACGACCAGCGACGGCGAACTGGGGATCCGGGTTCGCGGCAGTTGGTTCCACACGATCCTGTTCGAGGTGCCGATCCTGGCGATTGTTAACGAGGTCTATTTCCGCAGCACGGAGCCGGACGCACCGACGCGTGGCAGCATCGGGCGTGAAAAACTGCTGCAAAAGTGCGAACAGATCAACGCCGCCAGTAAGCGCGGCCTGCCGCTCCGTGTGATCGAATTTGGGACGCGGCGGCGCTACAGTCGCGGGTGGCAGCGCGAGGTGGTGCAGACTCTGAAGAGCGAGATCGGCGATGCGCTGATAGGAACGAGTAATCTGCTGCTGGCAAAAGAGTTCGGACTGCGGGCGTTCGGCACGATGGCGCATGAGTTCCTGCAGGCCGGGCAGGCGTTCGTCCATCTGGCGGATTCGCAGAAATTTGCCCTGGAGGCCTGGAACCGTGAGTACCGGGGCGACCTTGGGATCGCACTCTCCGATGTGTTCGGGATGGACGCCTTTCTGCACGACTTCGATCTGCTGTTCTCCAAAACCTACGACGGTGCGCGCCATGACTCCGGCGACCCGTTTGTCTGGGGCGAGAAGCTGATCGCGCACTACGAGACCATGGGAATTGATTCGCGCACCAAAACGGCGGTCTTCTCGGACAGTCTGGACATCCCGAAGATGGTCGCCCTTGCCGAACGGTTCGAGGGGCGAATCCGGACCCAGTTCGGCATCGGAACGAACCTGACCAACGACTTCGATTTTCCCCCGCTGCCGATAGTGCTAAAGATGGTCCGCTGTAACGGTCGCCCGACGGTCAAAGTGTCGGATAGCCTGGGCAAGACGATGTCCGAGGATGACGTTTACCTGCGCTACGTCCACCAGACGTTCGGCCTGCATTGATTCCCTGGCAGCCGATCCGGTACAATAATGCTGTGTCTCTCTCCACAAAACCGACGGTGTCCCCCCGCCCCTGGTACCTGGACGCCGTTTGCGCATTTGCTTTTTTCCTGCTGGCGGCAATCGTCGGGAAGTCTGCCAGTCGCGCGCTCGGTCCGATTGTCGGGCTGTTCTGCTTCACGATCTGCGGGGGCCTGGCCTGGTATTTCGCCAGGTGCGCCCGCCGCGGCTTTCTGGCCCTACGCCCTTGATCCACCCCACCGTTTCCATCCGGTACAATGATGCGAACGGCGCTACAAAAAGGTTCGGTTAGCGAACGAATAGCTGCCAGGACGAAATTATGTCCCTTTCAGGAGATACACCGCAGGCAATAAGAGGAGCATCGCAGTCTGCGCGGACCGCGCTGGATGTTGCCATCTCGCTGCCGGAACTCACGGATGTCGGCACCTTCTGGCTCCGCCGTCAGTCAGCCCAGGTCACCTTTGCCGCCCTGTATCAGGAGTGCCTGGCGCATCCCGAGGTACTGCGGTCCCGTGAT
>JACMJB010000174.1 GCA_014380815.1 Armatimonadota bacterium | reverse complement strand
TTCGTGTTGGTCAGCCAGGACGGCACATTGGGGGGAAGCTGCGGCAGCCTGCCCGGCATGCCCTCCCTGGCGGAGACGGCAGGCAGGTTTGTCTGTTGGTGGCCCGCATGTGGGTTGGCGGTCTGGCCCCAGACCGCCGCGATCGGCAGGGCGACACCAAGTGTCAGCCCCATTCCAGTCCGTACCACCTTTTGGCGGATCTGCTGAATCGTGTTCATCGTGGCTTCCTTCACTTCGCTGCGGCAATCATCTGGTCGAGGGTCAGGGGTCTGGCGTCCTTAAGCCTGGCCTGATTCTTCTTCACATAGGCATCAAAGGCGGCCCTGCTGGTGAAGGCACGATAGGTCTCCTGGCAGATCCGGTGGCTCGCCTTCACACCGACAAAGACGGTGCCCGTGGGGGCTGACCATTTGCCGCCAGTGCGGGTGACCGGGATCGGTCTGCCCTTGGTCTCGGACGGGGCGAGGATCGTCACATCGCCGCTTTGGTACGCGCCACGGTTTGTGTCGGTGATGGCGCACGAGACACACTTGTACTCGATACGCTTGCGCCCGTAGCGCAGAGCGACCTCATTATCTTGCGCGGCGGTGTCCTGGGTGACCGGAAGCTTGCAGAGAGGGCAGCTTGCCTCGTGGGCAGCGGCGGGCCGGGGAACAAAAAGGCCGGGGAGCGTGAGGGCGGCAAGGAGTGCGGGAAGACCGGCGGTGAGGGCGCGTCGGTGCGAAATGAGGGACAAAACGGACATGAGGAATTTCTCCAGGGATTCTCTGCTGGCCCCACGGAAAAGCCACGGGTACCGGCGACAGATGCGAGGGGAGCCGCCCCTTGCCCGGTCATGTACCGGGGGGGAGGGCTGCCTGCAAGAACAAAAAGTCTGTCAGAGGCCGGGAGAGGAAGCCACTCCCGCCTGAAACGGTTCTGATCGTTCAGGCGGTGGTGGGGGGAGCGCGCCCCGCGGAGGGGGTGCGCAGGCCCGCGGAGACACCTGATACCGTGGGTCCCCGCACGGGGGCCTGGGCAAGCGCGGTCATACGCGGCGGGACAGTGACAAAACGCGACGGCGGCGGCAGGGTCACCGCCGCAAGAGCGGGCGGGGCCAGAGCGGCCTCCGGATTGTCTGGCGGAAGTGTCGGCTGGAGGGAACAGGAGCAAGGGTCCAGTGCGGCCGGGGCCACCTCGAAGGTGGCGCGCTCCGATGCGGGAGCGGCTGTCGGGGCGCAGCAGCAGTGGCAGTCTTTGTGCGCTGCCTGCTTCATCGGGCAGGTGGCGATGTTGGTGGCGACCTGTGTGCCGGTAACGGGGGCACAGTAGGCGGCAGAGGTCGGCCCGGCGAAGATCGCCAGCCAGTAAGCTACCAAAAGTGAGATCGCGCGTCGGTTACGGGGCATAATACAAAGGTAATCATACCCTATGGGGGTATAAAGTCAAACGTATTCTCGACCAGTGGTGAAAAGAGGACTTGAAATTTATACCCCCATGGGGTATTGTAAAAGAGTACCCCCCAGGGGTACCGGGGATTCAGAGAGGATCGGATGAACAACGACAGACAGCAACGGCTAAAGGGACGGCTCAATCGGATCGTGGGGCAGGTCGGCGGCATTCAGCGCATGGTGGAAGAAGACCGGTACTGCGTGGACATCCTGACTCAGATCGCCGCGGTGCGTTCCGCTCTGGATACGCTGGGGGTTGAACTGCTGACAGACCATATCGAGTCCTGTGTTCTGGGGCATGGCACGGAGTCCGAGCATCATTGTGCCCAGCCGATGAGCCAGGAGACCCTTATTGCCGAGGTAAAGACGACACTTTCCCGGTTCCTGAAGTAGACCTGTGCGAACTTTTCTCCGAAGGAGGCTTTTTGATGACGACAACAACGATTACCGCACCGGATATTGAGTGTGATGGGTGCGCGAATGCGATCAAGAGGGCAGTCGGGGCACTGCCCGGTGTTTCGGAGGTGGTGGTAGAGGTCGCCACCAAGCGGGTGACGGTCACCCACGATGCGGCGACCGCGCCTCGCGAAACGGTCACCGCGGCGATGGAGCGGGCGGGGTTTCCGGTTTCCTGAGACTGCCGAAAGCGAGCGACGAAAATGATCCATTCAAAATGGTTTTCAGGAACGATTCCTACGGTGGCTGTCGGCTTTGGGCTGGCACTAGCGCTCGGGGGCTGCGCCAACCCCGCGGCAGTGAGCGACAGCGCCTCCTCGGCGGTGGGCAAAGCCGGTGACACGGGCAAAGCCGGTGACGCAGGCCACAGCACCCTGGCGGGACACGGGGGTCACCAAGGGCACGAAGCGGCGATGGCTCAGGGGAGGACTATGGACCATGCGATGGGCACCAGCGGCATGGAGTCCCTCCAGAAGCTTTCGGGCCGGGAGTTTGACATCGCGTTCCTGTCGCAGATGATCGCCCATCACGAGGCAGCGGTCGTCATGGCGGAACAGGCGCTCAAAACCGCAAAGGAGACGGCGACCAGACAGGAAGCGCGGCAGGTCGTCACGGCACAGACCCGGGAGATCACCCAGATGACGGGCTGGCTGGAGCAGTGGTACGGTGTTCCCCCTTCCAAAGCGCAGCAGGCACTGGTCAATGCGGACATGAAGAGCATGATGGCGATGCCGGTGACCGCTGACAAACTGTTCTACGAGAGGATGATCCCCCACCATCAGGGGGCGATTGACACGAGCGAACTGGCGCTGACCAGGGCCAGCCGTTCCGAAGCGAAGACGCTCGCGAGGCAGATTCTCCGCGACCAGAAGGCCGAGATCGCCGCTTACCGAAAGTGGCTGGGAAATAGCGCTCGGTAAGGAGTTAACTATGGCAGCGACCCAACCTTTGACCCATGAGGCCGTACCCGAAGCGGACAGCGGCACCCCTCTTCCCCTGTCTGCCGAGCCGGACAGCGACCACGGTGACCTGCCGATCACGGGTATGACCTGCGCGGCCTGTGCCCGCCGGATCGAGAAGCAGCTTGGCAAGGCCGCCGGAATACGCCGCGCAAGCGTGAACTATGCCACAGGCCGCGCGACGGTCGAGTACGACCCGTCGCGGACCAGCCTGCGCGGGATTATCGGCACTGTCGAGGAGACCGGGTATGGGATCACGGGAGAATTACAGACGACCTTTGTTGTGGATGATTCGGCGCGTCCCTCCGGATCTGCGGAGCCGCTGGAGCATCATCTTCTTTCCCGGCGGGGCGTGCTGTCCGCGGAATTTAATCTGGCAACGCAGGAGGTCACGGTCGGTTACCTGCCCGGAATGACCGATCCGCTGGCTCTGCGCCGCGCCGCCGAGGAGTTCGGCTACCGTGTGAACACGGTGCCAACGGATGGCGCGGCGGAGAGCGAGGAGGACGCCGTGTCGCGGGCGCACGCTGCCGAGTACCGCGACCTGCTGCGGAAGTTCGCGGTGGCCGCCGTGCTTTCCCTGCCCGTGCTGGTGATGGCGATGTCACACGGCAGGATTCCCTGGCTGGATTTCCCCGGCGCGGGCTGGGCGCAGCTTTCGCTGACCACACCGGTGGTGTTCTACAGTGGGTGGCAGTTCTACCGAGGGGCATGGATGGCCTTCAAACATCGCGCCGCCGACATGAACACCCTGGTCGCGGTCGGCACGGGCGCGGCCTATCTGTACTCGGCGGCGGCCACCGCGTTTCCCCGCTGGTTCGCGGGGGCGGCGGGCAGCACCGCCGACGCCGCCGCGGCGCACCGTGATATGGGAGCGACGCCCCCTGTCTACTTCGAGGCAGCAGGCGTGATACTGGCGCTGATCCTGTTCGGTCGCCTGCTGGAGGCGCGCGCCAAAGGCCAGACCGGCGCGGCGATCCGCCGCCTGATGGGGATGCAGGCCAGGACCGCCCGCGTACTGCGAGACGGTCAGGAGATGGATATCCTCCTCGCGGAAGTGGTGGCGGGCGACCTGGTGCTGGTCCGGCCCGGCGAGAAGGTGCCCGTGGACGGCGTGGTCGAGACCGGAGGGTCCGCCGTGGACGAATCTCTGCTGACAGGTGAGAGCCTGCCGGTAGAGAAAAAGCCGGGCGACACGGTGTTCGGAGCGACCCTGAACAAGACCGGGGCGTTTCGCTTCCGAGCAACGAAGGTCGGTAAAGATACCGCGCTCCAGCAGATCGTCAAGCTGGTGCAGGACGCGCAGGGGTCCAAGGCCCCGATCGCGCGGCTCGCGGACGTGATCTCCGGTATCTTCACGCCGATTGTGCTGTGCATCGCGGTCGCCACCTTTGTGGCCTGGTACATCACGGGACCGACCGAGACACGTTTCACGATGGCGCTGGTCAATTTTGTGGCAGTTTTGATTATCGCCTGCCCCTGTGCACTCGGTCTGGCGACTCCGACCGCGATTCTGGTCGGGACCGGCAAGGGGGCGGAAAATGGCATTCTGATCAAGGGCGGCGGGGCGCTGGAGACCGCGCACCGACTGCAGACCATCGTTCTCGATAAGACCGGCACGATCACGCAGGGCCGACCGGCGCTTACCGATGTGATCCCCCTTGGCGACGCGGAGGGCAGCGCGCTGCTCCGGCTGATCGCGTCGGCGGAACGCGGTAGTGAGCACCCGCTGGGCGAGGCCATTGTCCGCGGGGCCGAGGAGCGCGGGCTGACGATCGCCGACGCGACCGGCTTCCATGCCGTCGCCGGTCATGGGATCGAGGCGACGGTGGACGGCAGCCGCCTGCTACTCGGCAATGCGCGGCTGCTGCGGGACCGGGGCGTTGTGATTCCCGAGGTGACCGAGGCACAGGCGGACGTTCTGGCGGCAGACGGAAAGACCCCGATGTACGCCGCGGTCAACGGCATCCTTGCGGGCCTGATCGCGGTCTCGGACCCGGTGAGGCCCGAGTCTCCAGAGGCGATCACCCGGCTTAAACAGATGGGGATCACGGTGGTGATGCTGTCCGGCGACAACCAGCGCACCGCCGAGGCGGTGGCCCGTCAGGTGGGGATTGACCGGGTACTGGCGGAGGTATTGCCGGAAGGCAAGGCTGCCGAGGTGAAGCGGCTGCAGGCCGAAGGACACGTTGTCGGCATGGTCGGCGACGGCATCAACGACGCACCCGCGCTTGCCCAGGCGGATGTGGGCATCGCGATCGGCACGGGTACGGATGTCGCGATGGAAGCGAGTGATATCACGCTGATCCGGGGCGATCTTGGGGGAGTCGTGACCGCGATCGCCCTATCACGGGCAACGCTGCGGACGATTCGACAGAACTTGTTCTGGGCGTTCGTCTATAACGTTGTTGGGATTCCGGTTGCCGCAGGGCTGCTGTATCCCTGGACCGGCTGGCTGCTCTCGCCCATCCTTGCCAGCGCCGCGATGAGCCTGTCGAGCGTTTCCGTGGTGACGAACAGCCTGCGTCTGCGAGGCTTTCGGGCTCCGCGGGCGCGGTGAAGAAAGCGAGCAGAAGTATGGACGCAAGCGAGATCGGGGTGATTGTGGGCGGCACCGCGCTGGTCGGTTTCCTTCTCTGGTTCTTTTTCGGCGAGCGCGAAAAAACGGAAGCCCGAATCAGCGACAGCGGGGTTCAGGAGGTGACGGTCACGGTGAAGGGCGGGTACTCACCGGACACCATCGTGGTGAAGCAGGGGCGACCAGTGCGTCTCAACTTTTACCGGGACGAGACCAGCGGATGCAGCGAACAGGTTGTTTTCGGCGATTTCGGTCTTGCCCGTGACCTCCCCGCCCACCAGACCACGCCCATCGAATTCACCCCGGATAAAGCGGGAGAATTCGTTTTTACCTGCGGCATGAACATGCTGCGCGGCAGACTCGTGGTACAGCCCTCGGTGGAGCGGGTGCCGAATGCGCCTCGCTCGCGGTCTTGAGGTAAAATGGATCGGTGAGGAAATCGTTCGGCGCGGAAGCGTCTCACGTTTGAAAACGCGGTAAGGATGCCGCATTCGTTAGAACGGTCGCCAGGACATTGATGTTACTCCGCAAACCGCTTCTTTGGGCACCGGGCGCCGCCGCACTGTTTCTGATCTTCGCCTCGGGGCTGCCCGGCGCGCGGGCAGGTCAGAAAGGGCCGAAGCTCGCCGCGAAAAAGGCCGACAAACCTGCCATGGCTAACGCGGGCGCGCGGGTTTTTCAGGATCAGTGCGCGCCCTGCCACGGCGCAAAGGGCGAGGGCACGGAGGTTTATGCGCGGGCGCTGACCGGAGAGCTTTCCGTTGGCCAGCTTGCGAAGTACATCGCGAAGTCCATGCCCCCCGGCCCGGAGGTCACGACCCCCGCCGATGCCCGGATGGCCGCCGCTTATATCCACGGTGCCTTTTACTCCCCAGTCGCGCAGGAGCGGAACCGCCCTGCCCGTGTCGCCCTGTCCCGGCTGACGGTGCGTCAGCTCAAAAACTCGGTTTCGGATCTGGTGAACACCTTCCGCCCGCCCCCGTCCCCGGGCGCGGAACGCGGACTGAGCGCGGAATACTTC
>JACMJB010000173.1 GCA_014380815.1 Armatimonadota bacterium | reverse complement strand
CTCCCGGTCCCCTGTCAGCAAAACACGTACGAACCCTTAGCTCCGCTGGTTCCCTTAGCCCTGATCAGAACCGCTCCCTGAGGGGGTCTGGTGGAACGTGTCCTCGATACGCCCGTCACGCAGGATCACGAGCGCGTCCGCATCGGTCACCATTTCGGCGTCATGTGTTACCACAACGACCGTCCCTCGGGTTCGCCAGCGCGCCAGTGCCTCGACCACGCGGTGCCCGTTGGTCCGGTCCAGAGCCGCCGTCGGTTCGTCCGCGAAGATGACCGCGGGGTCGTTCACCATAGCTCGTACCACCGCGACCCGCTGTTTCTCCCCTCCGGAAAGCTGCGAAGGGAGTTTGTGCTCCAGGCCCCGCATCCCCAGTTCCTCCAGGTAGCCGAGCGCAAGCTCTCTCGCCTCCTCACCCAGGGCCGGAGCGGCGACCACGATGTTTTCGAGCACAGTCAGGTACGGCAGCAAAAAGGGCTGCTGAAAGACAAAACCGAACTTCTCGCGGCGCAGGCGGGTCACGTTTTTTTCGGACTGTTCCCGGTATCGAAAATCGCCGAAGCGGGCGGTTCCCTCGGTCGGCTGTTTCAAACCGGAGAGAATGTAAAGCAGGGAGGATTTACCGCTCCCCGAAGGACCCATGATTCCGTAGAACCGGCGCGGTTCGAGCGAAACGGTCACCTCCCGCAGGGCAAAGGTGGTGCGCCGTGAGCCGTCTACATAAGCAAGCGACGCGCCCTCACAGGCGAGCGTTTGACCGCTGGGAGGAGCGCCAGCAAGCGTTTTGTACATGATTTAAATTTCGTCTTCTAACGACGCTCGATGATCGAGACCGGGTCAAGCTGCTTCAGGCGTACCGCAATCGTGGTGACCGCGAAAAGCGTGATGGAGATCGGGATCGGGATCGTGTATTTGTAGGCGAAGAGATCCATGGGGTCAATAATCAGGCCGCGCGGCTCGAAAATGTTGCCCTTCATAAACGACAGCGCGAGGAAGGTGAAGATACCGCCCAGGATCCACCCGACCAGGGTCATCACCAGTGTCTCGCTGATGACCTTCTGGAGAAGCCGGGACCGCTGATACCCGATCGCCGACAGAACGGCAAACTCCGCGATGCGCTGCGTGAAGTAGATGTTCGAGAGCATCCCACTCATCAGCGCGATCACAAAGATGACCATGCCGTTGACAACCGCCATGATCAGGTACATGGAGGAAAGGCTATCCCGAAGCTCGTAGATCAGATTCTGGCGTGAAAGAAGCTGTACCTTCGACGACTTCAGCCTCCCCTTCTCCTTGTCCATCGTCGGCAGAAGATCGTTGTTGAGGGCCAGCAAGTCGTTCGGGTTCTTCGAGGTAAAGACGGTGCTGCGCGGGGTCGTGATGAACGTCATGTCACAGAAGGACTTGCTGGTGAACGCGATCCAGATCGGGCCTTTCAGAATTCCGACGAGACGGACCGGGACTGGGCTGCCGCTGATCCCGCCCTCATCGTTGGGACCGGCGATCATATCCCCCACCTTCACCTTTTTGTTCGCCGCCAGCGGCTCCGAGAGGACCGCCTCCGGCATGCCGTCAGCGGGAAGACGCCCCCCCGGCAGAAGCTCGGTCCCTACCCGCTTCATCAGATAATCGCGGTTCTCTGGGGTAACCCCAAGGACAACGAACGGAAACCTCCCGAAGACCGTTTTGATATTCGTGAAGAAGATGCTGGCTTCCATCACCCGGTCGGTACGCGGGTCCTTGCGGATGATTGCGATCTGATCTTCGGGCACGCGCTGCGTGACCCGCTGCGGGATCGCATACGTGTAATGCTTGGTGTAACCATAGATCGTGGTGATCGTCAGGTCAATCGAGTTGACCATGGTCGCGACCGAAGCGATCAGAAACACGGAAAGCACGATCACGAAGCCCATGGGGAGCACTTTGCCGGGGTTTCGCTGAAAATAGGTGAAGGCGGAGAGCGGGTTACGCAACAAGAAATTCCTTACTGGTGAATGGGCAGGCCTTGCAAAAGGAGCTATCCCCTTCTGCTAACGAGAACACTGGGGGGATGGTTCCCGCTTGTCAGGCGGGGGTGGTCGCAGGGTCGTTGGTCAAGTGAAACGGCTCCCGCGCGCCTTCCGCATAAACCGAGGCGTTTTCCAGAACTGCTTCTACCCCGGCGAGCGTGGTTACCTGCGTCAGCGCCTGCCGGATACGTGGCGCGCCGTGGACACCCTTGAAGTAATGCCCCAGCAGGCCACGCAGCTCCTTGCAGCCGATAAACTCGCCCTGCACCTTGACCTGCAGCCGCGCGTGTTCGCGGGCCACGGCGATTCGCTCCGAGAGGGTCGGGTCCGGGGTGAGCGCGCCGGTCTCCAGGTAAAGACCGATCCGGCCCAGAAGCCACGGATTTCCCATTGCAGCCCGCCCGATCATCACGGCATCGCAGCCGGTCTCCTCCAGCATGCGCCGCGCGTCCTGCGGCGTCTCGATGTCGCCGTTTCCGATCAGTGGGATGTCAAATCCCCCACCGATCAGCGACTCCTTGACCTTCGCGATCACCCCCCAGTCCGCCTCGCCGGAGAACCCCTGGGAGGCGAACCGAGCATGGACCGTCACCGCTTTGACCCCAATGTCCGCCGCCGCCCTGGCGAACCGAATCGCGGTGACATCCTTGGAATCCCACCCGGACCGCACTTTGACCGTAACGGGAACCTCCGGCACCGCGTCCACCACCGCCTTGACTACCGCCTCAGCCTGGCAAAGATCCTTCAGCAGCGCTGCCCCCGCACCGGTCTTGGCGACTTTTGGCACCCAGCAGCCCATGTTGATATCCACGCCATCACAGCCCTGCTCGACCACCACGCGAGCGGCTTCCGCCATCGTGTCCGGGTCGCCCCCAAATAGCTGACAGAAGGCAGGGCGCTCCTCGTCGGTCCAGTCGAACATACCGAAGGTCTTCTGATTCTTGTAATGAATGGCATGGGACGAGATCAGCTCAGTCACGACAAGTCCCGCTCCCTGCCGTTTGCACAGAACGCGGAAGGGGTGGGCCGTAATGCCCGCCATGGGAGCAAGAACCACGTTGGGCCAGATATCGAGGTTTCCAATACGCATCGCACCCCGATTATATCGTGCGATGGCATCGCCAAAGGAGTTCGTGGGCGCGGCGCCGAATGGTCGGCTGTGAGCAACGAAACCGATCCCCCCCTCTCGCCAGCCGATGTACCGAATGCTCTGGAGATCGGTGTCGCCGCCGCGATGTCCCGGCAGTACGCCGAAGACAGCCGTGCGTTCCTTCTCGGACTGGCTTCGCTGCTGGAGAGCGCCCTGCCGGGCGAGGCGCGGGTCCGTCGCGTGGGGTTGATCGGCGGCAGCAGCCGTCCGATTCGCCGGATCGAGGTAGATTTCACCGAGGGCCGGTTCGCCATCGAGGACCCGGGACGAGGTCCCCTGCTCGCGACCCGTACCCAGATCGTTCGCAGCGTCGCCCTGAAGACCGAGACGCTCGGTGTTGACGCTTGGATCGAGGCAGTGAGCGGCGCCATCGCCCGGCGTGCCGTGGAGAGCAAAGCCGCGCGAGATGCCCTGCGGCAACTTCTGTGACCTGCCCTGAGTCTGACTGTATCGGAGGATGATCTTTTGGAAAACTATCAGCGCGGTCAGATGGAAGGGGTTCCCGAGCATGCCCGGCAGCGGCTTGCCGCCTCGCGCGGTACGGCGGATCGGAAGGGGATCTTTACCAGCGATCTATCTGTCAATGAGTTCCTGCTGGTGCGCGAATCGGGGTGAGGCGGAAGCGCGTTCCCCGCTGGCGCTGGCGATATTCGACAGCGGCGGTATGGGCAATGTGCTCATTCACGAAATGAACCTTAGCGTTACCCGCGACGGCACGGGCTATG
>JACMJB010000172.1 GCA_014380815.1 Armatimonadota bacterium | reverse complement strand
GGGTTCCGGGGAGGGTGCGGGAGAGGGAGCGAGCGGTGGGGGGGGAGCGGGCAGCGGGAGAACCGGCTCCTGCGCGCTCGCCGTGCCCGCCGCGAGACCGAAAAAGCCGACCGACAGAGCCAGCCCGGCGTGCCGGAGGCGAGGGTGGCGCAGCGGCACCTTCACTCCTGTGTCTTGAGCAGCCAAAGCCCGATGCCGGTGAAGAGAAGATTGGTGCTCCAGGCCGCGACCGGCGCGGGCAGATAGCCGCCAAGCCCGATCGCTTTCATCAGAAGCAGCGTGTTCCAAGCGACGAAAACCGTGATGATGGAAAGCAGAACACCCGTGAAGGACCCTGCGCGAGAGAAGCGCAGGGCGAGTGGCGGGCCGCAGAGCGCGAAAACGACGCCCATCATCGGCAGGGACAGCTTGAACCAGCGTGCAACATCGAATTCGATGGCGGCGCGAAGCTGTCCCTGTCGCTTGGCCGCGACGGTGCGCTCCGAAAGCTCCGCGAAGCTCATCTTATCCGCCTGACCGCTGGTCAT
Source organism: Armatimonadota bacterium (assembly GCA_014380815.1). Lineage (GTDB taxonomy): Bacteria > Armatimonadota > Armatimonadia > Armatimonadales > Armatimonadaceae > JACMJB01. The sequence continues at coordinate 5,268 of JACMJB010000172.1, read as the reverse complement.
GTTCGAGTAGGCCTGGCTGAAGTCAATCCGCAGGTTCATGGTGAGGGTCGGAGCGGCGGCATCAAAGACCGTAAAACCTTTTTTGTCGTACTGATGCCGCACGATGTCGCGCATCTGCCAGACGCCGTTCTCGTAGTCCGCGGTCTTGGCGGTGATGATCGTCCGGTACTCGTCCCCGCTGACCCCCTTATCCACGATCACGACCTGGTTCAGTCGGCGCTTGGTGTCGGAAAGTTTCTGCGCGGACCCGAAGGTGATGTCAAAGTTTTCCACCGGGATCGTCAGGCCAGCGTCCACGGGATTGGAGGGCAGGTTGTCCAGGTAAGACTGTACATTCTGCTGCTCCCGCCAGGCCCAGGGCACCACTCGGTCACTGATCCACAGGTTCGCCGCGCTCATCAGGATCCCAAAGGCGATGATCGGCAGAAAAATGCGGAGCAGCGGGACCCCGGCGCTTCGGAACACCGTGATCTCGTTGTCGCGGGTCATGCGGTTCGTGGCCAGGCTCGCGGCAAGGGCGGTGGAGACGGGGATCGTCAGTACCAGCACGGTGGGAATATTGAGCACCAGGACGCGCACGACCTGGGCGAGGGGCCATTTATCCCGCAGAAGTGTTTCCAGCAGCCCGAAAAGTGTGTTGCCGACCAGCATCATCAAAACGGCAAGCGTTCCGATGACAAAGGGAAGAATCATCTCACCAAAGATATATCGGTCGGCAAGTCGGATTCGCATAGGCGGAGGGGTGATACCGGCGTTGCGGCAGGCGTACGGCAGGCAGGCGAAGCGTGGAACGTTCGGCGGAGAGAACCGCGTCTTGAGTAGTAAGAGTATAGCACGGACGCGCCGCTGATGCGCGATCCTTGCGTCTGTCCCCCACCGTGCCGGTCGCCAGATTCGGCGGCCGACACGGTATAATAAAGAAACAAACCCATGACATTATCCGCAGTTTCAAACGGTATTATCGAGTCCGAAGGCGATGTTTTTGACAAGACCCGTCGGCGTCTCGTGAATATCTCGCCGGAGGCGTATCGGCATCCGATGGATAAGCAGGCGACCGCCGCGCTCCGCGCGGTCCCCGGCTTCGAGTACGCGGTGCGGAAGCTTTCGCGCTACAGTCTAGAGCAGATCCTCTACCTGGAGATGTGCGCCTCGGCGGTGAAAGTGACCCCCAAGCAGTGCAGCCGTATCCACCGACTCCTGGTGGAAGCGGTGGCCGTGCTGGACCTGCCGACCGTCCCCGCTCTGTTCCTGACCCAGACGCCGATAGTCAATGCGTTCGCGATGGGACGCGAGAACCCGACCGTGGTCCTGCACACCGGCCTGGTCGAGCTGCTGACCGAAGAGGAGCTTCTTGGCGTCATCGCGCACGAACTGGGTCATGTCCACTGCGGGCATACCGTGTACCGTTTGATGGCGCTGTTGGTAGAGCTGCTGATCCGTTACGGTGGCATGAAGCTCGGGGTCGGCGACATCCTCTCGATGCCGATTCAGGCGTCGCTTCTGGAGTGGACCCGCAAAGCAGAGTTCTCCGCCGACCGGGCCGCGATCCTGGTGACACAAAACCCTGAGGCGGTTTTCTCTACCCTGTTCAAGCTGACGGGCGGATCGCCGAAAATCTTCAACATGATGGACCGCGACGAGTACCTGAAGCAGGCTGAGGAATACGACCGCGCGGACACCGGGCGTCTGGATCGCTTCTACAAGACCCTGATCGAGGCGGGAAAGACGCACCCGATCCCGGTGCTTCGTGCCCGTGAAACGCTCCGCTACGGCGAAAGCGACGAATACAAAGGGATCCTGGCGGGCCGCTACGGACGACGTGAAAAGAACGGCACGGTCCTGGTCGCCTCCGGCACGAAGCAGGACGGTCATATCAAATGCCCGAACTGCGGCGAGGAGGCCGACGCGTTGTTTTCGTTCTGCACGCACTGTGGGATGGAACTGAAAGACGTTTTAGCGGCAGCAGCGGCTTCAAGCGCCGCGGCAACGGATAAGGAGCAGAACGAAACGAATGCCTGAAGAACGAGGAGTTCGTACCCGCGAGGAATCCGAGGAGACTCAGGCGCAGGGCGCTGCCGCCGCTCGCCTAGGGGCATCGGATCGCCTGCTTCGGCCAAAAACGGAGGAGGCGTGGTGGAGCGCCTCGCTGTCGTCGGTGGAATCGGCGGAGACGAGCGAGCGAGCGACGATCCCGCTGCCACCACAGATCAAGCTGGAGCAGCAGCGGTTTGAAGCCGCGCGGGTCGCAGCGGAGAAAGCGGACACGCTGCGCCGGGAGATGGCGAAACGCGATGAGGAGCGACGGCGGGTCGCGAAAGCGGCGGCAAGCGTTGCGGTAAACTGCGTCCGCTGTGGCGTCCGCGCGAACGAGGCGCCCGGGCAGGCATTCTCGTTCTGCACCTCGTGCGGTGCGGACTTGCCGGGGCAGGTCTCAACTGCCGCGCCGACCGCGCGGATGCTGCCGCCCGCACCGACGCAGCAGCAGGGGTTCACCTCGCTCTCTGCCGCGACGATGGTGGGAGGAACGATGAACGGGACACTGAACGGGACCGCTACCGCGCAGCGCGGCGGGCGCGTGGAGCCGGGGGTGGCCGCGACTCTTTCGTTCTTCGTGCCGGGGATCGGGCAGATCATGAACGGGCAGGTGGAAAAGGGAATCCTGCTGCTGCTGGGGCTGTATGTCGCCGCCTTTCTGTTCGGCCTGCCGGCCTTCGGTCTGCCGATGCTGCTGGCACGTATCATCGTTTCGATTGACTCGTACCGAATCGCACAGCGGAAGCGGAAGGGACAGCTTGTCCGGAGCGGTGAGTGGGATATATCTTAGGGAAAAAGGCCGAGGTATGAACGCGACAGAGAAAGACAGCGGCGAGGTGATCCTGGAAGTCGAGGAGAAGGCGGAGGCTGCAAAGGCTGCAGCGCGGACCCTGGCAACGGTCGGAACGGCAGTAAAGAACGCCGCGCTGCACGCGATGGCGGACGCACTTCACCAGCACCGCGCCGAGATACGCGATGCCAACGCGCACGACCTGTCGCTTGCTCACGACAAAGGGGTCGCGCCGCATATGCTGGATCGCCTTGCGCTGAGCGAGGCGCGGATTGAGGCGATGCGCGAGGGGCTGACCCAGATCGCCGCGCTTGCGGACCCGGTCGGAAACGTGCTCTCCGGCTGGCGTCGTCCGAACGGTCTGCAGATCAGCAAGGTGCGCGTCCCGCTTGGCGTGATCGGGATCATCTACGAGAGCCGGCCCAATGTCACGGTGGACGCTGCTTCGCTTTGTCTGAAGGCGGGAAACGCCGTGATCCTGCGCGGCGGCTCCGAGGCGATCCACTCCAACACGGCTCTGGCGCGAATTATCGCCGCCGCTGCGGTCGAGGCAGGGGTCCCGGAAGGGGCGATCTCGCTGATCGAGAACACCGACCGGGCCGCCGCCCGGCACCTGATGACGCTGAACAACATGATAGACTGCCTGATCCCGCGCGGTGGTGCCTCGTTGATCGAGACCGTAGTGCGAACGGCGACAGTGCCAGTCATCGAGACGGGCACCGGCAACTGCCACATTTATGTGGACGCGGGCGCGGACTTCAAAAAGGCCAAGGAGATCGTGGTCAACGCCAAATGCTCCCGACCGTCGGTCTGCAACGCCGCTGAAACGCTGCTGATCCACGACTCCATGGTGGAGGAGTGGGGCGGCGAGTTTATCGCGGAGCTGTTCGCGGACCTTGCCGAGCGCGGCGTCGAGCTTCGGGTTTGTGAGCGGCTGTATCCGCTGGTCTCTTTGTTTCCCGCGCTATCTGGCAGGGTCAAGCCGGTCACCGATGACGACTACTATCAGGAGTTTAACGACCTGATCCTCGCGGTGCGTGTCGTGGACTCGCTGGAGACCGCAATCGCCCATATCGCTCGGTACGGCACGCGTCACAGCGAGGCCATTATCACCGAGGATTATGGGGCTGCCCAGCGATTCGTGGACGAAGTGGACGCCGCCGCGGTCTACGTCAACGCCTCTACCCGGTTTACGGACGGCTACGAGTTCGGGTTTGGGGCGGAGATCGGCATCTCAAATCAGAAGCTCCACGCGCGCGGTCCGATGGGGCTGGAAGAACTGACGACCATCAAGTACATCGTTCGCGGCAACGGGCAGATCCGTTGACCCGTTTGGGAGTTTTCGGCGGAACGTTCGATCCGATCCACAACGGTCACCTGCGGATGGCGGAAGAGGCGCGCGAGCGGTTCGCGCTGGACAAAGTGCTGTTGGTGCCCAATGCGGTCTCGCCGTTCAAGACGGATCGAAATGTGACGCCGGGGCAACTTCGAGCGGAGATGATTCGGCGGGCGATCGCCGACAACAGTTTCTTCGCGCTGGACACCCGCGAGATCGAGCGACCCGCACCGAGTTACACGGTCGAGACGCTGCGGGCACTAAAAGCCGAGCATCCACATGCGGATCTGTTCTTTTTGACTGGCACGGATGCGGTCCGGGGGCTGCCCGGATGGCATGCTCCCCAGGAACTGCTTGCACTGGCGCAGTTTATCGCGGCGGCCCGGCCGGGTGTGCAGGAGCGGGATGTCCTTGCTGCGCTCCCCAGCACATGGGAGGCGCGGGTTTTGTTTTTGCCGATGCCGGAACTGGATATATCGTCCACGGATCTGCGTGCTCGCGCCCGCGACGGGCGTTCGCTTCGCTATCTGACGCCGCATGTGGTAGAAGGGTTTGTTCGTGAGCAGGGTCTGTATCTGCCGATCAGAGACCCGGAGGCGAACTCGTTCGCAGGAGAAATTAGCTAAGTGCCTAAGAAAATCGAAATGCCCTCCGAGGAGAAGGCAAACCTTGTTTTGGATGCGGTGGAGGACCGAAAAGCGGTGGACCCCATCCTGCTCGACCTCCGGGGTAAGACCTTGATCACCGATTACTTCCTGGTCTGCACCGGTACCTCGAATGTCCATATCCGCTCCATCGCGGATTTCGTGCTGGAAAAAACTGAAGAGCAGCGGCTTCCCGCCCCGAAGATCGAGGGCAAAGACGCGGGTGAGTGGGTGCTGATTGACTTCGGAGATGTTGTGGTTCATGTCATGGCGGAAGAGACGCGGGACCGCTACAAGCTGGAGCAGTTCTGGACCACGCCGCAGCCCAAGGGGGCGCTGCCGCCGACCCCGGACACCACCGCCGATAATTCGATGGGCGGCCTGGATGCGGAACGCATCGGCAACTTCGATCAGGACGAAGAGGATGAGTTCGACGACGAGGACGCTGACTTCTTTGACGAGGC
>JACMJB010000171.1 GCA_014380815.1 Armatimonadota bacterium | reverse complement strand
TACCAAGGACGGCAAAAAGAAGATTCCGCTGATCGTCCGTCTGGGGCAGTACGAGGACGAAACGTCCGCTTACGCCGACTGGCATATTCCGGAAGCGCATCCCCTCGAAGCGTGGAGCGATGCCCGCGCGTTCGATGGCACGGTCTCCATCATCCAGCCGCTGATCGCCCCGCTCTTCGACAGCCGGTCCGTCCATGAGTTCATGGCGGAGTTGATCGGTCAACCGAAGCCGGGCTACGACATTCTGATTGGACAGTACCGCGCGAACTACAAGCCGACCGGGGCGCTGGCCTTCGAGAAGTGGTTTCAGACCGTTCTGCACGACGGCGTGGTTCCGAACACCGCGCTTCCCGCAGTCGCGGTCACGCCGCAGGCCGGGCTTGCGGGCCGCCTGCCCGCCCCCGCCGCGACGTCCGGTCTTGAGATCGCGTTTCGGCTGGACCCGACCATCTGGGACGGGCGCTATGCGAACAACTCCTGGCTGCAGGAGATTCCCAAGCCGATCACGACTCTGGTCTGGGACAATGCCGCGATGATCAGCCCGGCGACTGCGCAGAAGGTGAATCTGCTCAGCGCGGGCAACAAGCTGGACATCACTAAGACAGACGCCACCGAGTTCGGTCAGACAAGCGGGAAGCGGGTTATCGAGCTGACCTTCCAGGGGCAGAAACTGCAGATGCCGGTCTGGATTCTGCCCGGTCAGCCGGATGATGTGATCACGGTTCATCTGGGCTTCGGGCGGACCAGGGCGGGTGTCGTTGGTAACAACCAGGGCTTTAACACCTATCTGCTCCGCAGCAGCGACTCGATGAACTACGGCACGGGCCTGACGGTCCAGACGACCAACAACGAGTACCAGCTTTCGCACACGCAGGCGCACCACCTGCTCCGCGCCGAGTACGGCGAGCAGGAGAACCGTGACATTTACCGGGCGGCTACCCTGCAGGACTTCATCGAGAAGAAGGGGATGATCGGGCCGGTTCACGGAGAGGTCGCCGAGCACGGCAAAGAAGGGGAGGAAACCCACTCTGCCGAAGGTAGCGGCGGTGAGCACGGCGAAGGCCATGGCGGCGGTCATCCCAGTATGGGCAGCGGTATTCAGGGAGCTACGGACTCCGAAGCTTACGGGCAAGGCATCGCCGGTCAGATCACGGATGAGGTTCCTGCCGATCCGTACCGCAAGCAGTGGTACTACGCGGACAAGAGCCTTTCCAACAAGACCAACGAACCGTCGCTTTACGCGGAGTTCAGCGGTCGCGGGTTCAACCAGTGGGCGATGAATGTTGACCTGAACACCTGTACCGGCTGTAATGCCTGCGTCATCGCCTGCCAGGCGGAGAACAACATCCCGACGGTCGGCAAGGATGAGGTCGGACGCGGTCGTGAGATGCACTGGATACGCATCGACCACTATTATGCAGGCATGGATGTGGTAAACCCTGAGTCCTACTTCATGCCGATGATGTGTCAGCACTGCGAAAAAGCGCCCTGTGAGCCGGTCTGCCCGGTCGCGGCGACCATCCATGACCACCAGGGCCTGAACCAGATGGTCTACAACCGGTGTATCGGCACACGCTACTGCTCAAACAACTGCCCCTACAAGGTCCGCCGCTTCAACTTCCTGAAGTGGGTCGCCGGTAAGGGCGGGCCGACAACACTGAACTACGATCTTCCCGTTCTCAAAATGCTGGCGAACCCGGATGTCACCATCCGAGGCCGTGGTGTCATGGAGAAGTGTACGTACTGCGTCCAGCGCATCAACTCCGCCCGCATTGAGGCGAAGAAGGAAGATCGCGGTATCCGGGACGGCGAGGTGGTGACCGCGTGCCAGCAGGCTTGCCCGACACGCACGATCACCTTTGGCGACATCAACGACGCAAACAGCGTGGTCTCTCAGCTTCGGCGGGAACCGCATGATTACCAAGTACTGGCAGAGCTGAACGCCCGCCCGCGCACCACGTATCTGGCGCGGCTGAGAAACCCGAACACGGAGATCGTGGCGCTTCTCGGTCCGGCAGGAGGCGCTGAGGTGGCATCGGGCAGCACGCCCAAGGCACAGGGATAGGACGGACAAGGAAACGAAATGGCTACGCGACCTTTAACCGGAGGCAGTGGAGGCGGCGGTTCAACACCGCCCACCACGCCACCTAAAAACCGCCTGGTGCCGCAGAACTTCATCGACGGCACGCACAGCTACGAGACGATCACCGACATCATCGGTGCGGTTGTTCTTTCGCCGCGCCCGCCGCTGATCTGGTTCGTCATGGTCGGCCTCGGCTTTATCGGGCTGAACTTCATGCTGCTGTCGATCACCTGGCTGCTCATCCAGGGCATCGGTATCTGGGGTAACAATATCCCGGTCGCCTGGTCCTGGGACATCGTCAACTTCGTCTGGTGGATCGGTATCGGACATGCCGGAACGCTGATCTCGGCGATCCTCCTCCTGATGCGGCAGCAGTGGCGCAACTCGATCAACCGATTCGCGGAAGCGATGACAGTCTTCGCCGTTATGTGCGCCGGTCTGTATCCGCTTCTGCATACGGGACGCCCGTGGGTGGACTACTGGCTGTTCCCGTATCCGAACATTCTGGCCATGTGGCCGCAGTTCCGGTCCCCGCTCTGCTGGGACGTCTTCGCGGTCTCGACCTACTTCACGGTCTCGGTGCTGTTCTGGTTCCTTGGTCTGATTCCCGACATCGCTACCCTGCGCGACCGCTCGACCTCGAAGTTCGCGAAGTGGGCGTATGGCCTTGCAGGTCTTGGCTGGAAGGGATCGGCGAAGCACTGGTTCCGCTATGAGCAGGCGTACAATATCCTCGCGGGTCTGTCCGCACCGCTCGTCCTTTCCGTTCACACTATCGTCTCCTACGACTTTGCTGTCGGCATCGTCCCCGGTTGGCACACTACGATTTTTCCGCCCTACTTCGTAGCAGGGGCCGTTTTCGCCGGGTTCGCGATGGTTATGACTTTCGGCCTGCCACTTCGCGCTCTATATGGTCTGAAAGACTTCATCACCGACAAGCACATCGACTGGATGGCGAAGATCACGCTGGCGACCGGCCTGATCGTTTTCTATGGCTATATCTTGGAGATGTTCTATGGCTGGTACAGCGGCAACATTTACGAGATGGGTCTCGTGTACCACCGACTGTTCGGCCCGTACAAGTGGTTCTATTACG
>JACMJB010000027.1 GCA_014380815.1 Armatimonadota bacterium | reverse complement strand
TACAGCCGAGGCGCGACCCTCTTGTACCTCACGGGCGATACCCGCAAGGGGATGTGGTTGATGACCAAGGCGATCAAGGCGGGCGGTGCGTACAACGAGAACGCTGCCTGGTGCAACGCCAAACTGGCGGAGATGCTTCTGAGCGAGGGAGCGGTGCTTCCCGCGGAAAATATCCTGAAAGATGCCGCCAAGGTCGCGCCCAACGATTACCATATCCTCGCGGCGATGGGGCGGGTCAAAACGGCGCTTGGAAAATACCCCGAAGCCATCACGCTCTACCAGAAGGCAGTCGCGGTCGCGCCGGAACACACCGGCCTGGTCGCACTCGGCGATCTGTATCGCGCGACCGGGCAGAAGGCGAAGGCGGAAGAGACCTACGGCCTGGTCGAGAAACTGCACGAAGAGCACAAGAAGTATGGCAGCGCGGATGAGCTGTATATGGCGCGCTTCTTTGCGGAACACGATCGTCAGCTTCCCCGTGCTCTGGCGATCGCCGAGATGCACAAGGATGCCAAAAACGCGGTCGCCGCGGACACGGTCGCCTGGTGCTACTACAAAAGCAACAAACTGCCGGAAGCGAAAGCCGCGATCACGCGCGCTCTGACCGCTGCGGAACCGGACGCCCCGGCCCTGTACCATGCCGGGATGATTGCCGCGCGCCTGGGCACCCGACCAGCCGCCCAAAAGTATCTGTACCAGGCGATGAGCCGTGATCCGCACTTCAGCCTGCTGGACGCCCCCATTGCCGCCGAGACGCTGAAAACACTGGGCAGTTCGCGCCCGACAACCCCGCTTGGTGGTGTCGCGGCCGTGGGCCAAACCAGGTGAATCCCCCTTCCAGACACGGTCGCGCAGGCTTGAGACAGGTGGTACTGCGCCTCCTCGCGCTGGTCGGCTGCCTTCTTGGGGTCGGCGTTTCCGCGATCCCTGTCCAGGCCCACAATGTTCCGCGCAGCCAGGTCGAGCTTCGGACTGGAAACAGTGGCGCGGAGGTGACGGTCACCTTTTCCGTGATCGGCTTCTCGCTCGATTATCCCGCCGTACAGCTTGGCGGGGAGGCACTGGAAAAGGCCGCGGGCGAGAACCGAGCCGTGATGGCGGGCGCCGTCGCGAAACGGCTCGTTGTGCTCGCGGACGGTAAAGCGGCAGTGCCCGCCCCGTTGACCCCGGCAAGCAGTGAGTTTTTGCCGGACCGCAAGGTCATCCGTCTTCACCTACGCTACGAGTGGTCCACCCCTCCCAAGCGTTTGGAGGTGCAGGCAGGGCGATTGTTCCCTGTAGACCCCAACCACACGGTCTTTGTCAGCATCTACGACGCGTCCACCAGGGAACTGGTACGCGAGGCGGTGCTGGGCCGTGTCACGCCTACTCTTATCTACGAGGTCGGGACCGGACAAAGCACGATCTCGGTGGTCCGGCAGTTCGTTCGCGAGGGTATCCATCATATCTTCATCGGGCCGGACCACATTCTGTTTATCGTCGGACTGCTGCTGATGGGCGGCGGCTTGAAGCGGCTGCTCAAGATCGTCACCGCCTTCACGGTGGCGCACAGCATCACGCTGGTGCTGGCAACGCTCAACATTCTTGACCCGTCGCCGCGTCTGATCGAGCCGGTCATCGCGCTCAGTATCGTGTTTGTGGGAGTCCACAGCCTGATCGCGCAGGGCAACAAAGAAGCCCGCGACCTCCGTCTCGTATTCGCGGGCGTGTTCGGCCTGATCCACGGCTTTGGGTTCGCGAGCGTGCTGCGCGAATTGGAACTGCCCCGCGAGGCGCTGGGCTGGTCGCTGTTCTCGTTTAATGTCGGCGTGGAGGTGGGGCAGGCCTGCATCGTGCTTGCCGTCGCACCCCTGCTGGCTCTGATTGCGCGGCGAAGCGAGAATGCCGCGCGCAGGGTGGTGGTTATCGGGTCGTGGTGTGTTGTTCTGGCAGGCGCTTACTGGTTCGGTCAGCGTCTCGCGCCATAGAAAGAAAACTGTTCATGCCGTCCAATCGAATGCCCGCTCTACTCATTCCGTCCGCACGGAAAAACGCCTTTACGCTGATTGAACTGCTCGTCGTGATCGCGATAATCGCGATCCTCGCCGCCATACTGTTTCCGGTTTTCGCCCAGGCCCGGGAGAAAGCCCGGCAAAGCGCGTGCTTGTCCAATGCCCGCCAGATCGGGACCGCCGTGCAGATGTACACGCAGGATTATGACGACAGCATTGTGCCGCAGCACACCAGCACATGCGCCGCACCGGGCTGCACCCTCCCCAACGGCAGCGTCCGCGCCGGGGTCCTCCTCTGGAATCATCTCCTGACGCCCTATGTCAAAAACTACGGCGTTTTTAACTGCCCTTCCTATCGCCGCCTGGACGAGTTCAGCTATGAAGGCCAGTATCTTCTGGAAACAAGTTACGGCTACAACGGGATGATCGGTGGCTGCCACGGGCGCGACACCGTGAATATCGCTGCCGATAAGCGCCATCTTTCCGCGATCCAGGATTCGGCCAAAACGGTCCTCATCGTGGAAGGCGAGGGCAAGGACGCCACCGGCGTAGATGGAGGTGGGCGGTTCCTGGTAAACTTCGACAGCCTGATCTCCGGTACGAGCGACTCCTGCCAGACGGTCGCTCCCCGCCACGCGGGCAAATTCTCCAATGTCGTGTTCGTGGACGGGCACGCAAAGGCGACCGAGGCGCGGCGCATCTCCTGGCCTGACGACGGGATCTTCCACCGCTGCCCTCCCACGAACGACGTTATCTGGAACCCCAGCACGCCCGATGGCTGTGCCACGAACGGACAGTAGAGTAAGCACTGCGGCGTGATCCTGCACTTAAAATGGGGTCACGCCGCGCCTGGAGAAAACACGATGCTGGAAGCGCAGGAACTGACAAAGCGTTACGGCGATCAGGTCGCCCTGGACGCCGTGACGCTCTCCGTCGCGCCGGGGGAGGTATTTTGCCTCCTCGGTGCGAACGGCGCGGGCAAAACGACCACAATCCACTTATTTCTGGGATTTCTGTCTCCAACTTCCGGGCGGGCGATGGTGAACGGACTCCACGTCGCCGCCGAGCCGCTGAAGACCAAACAGTTTCTCGCTTACATCCCCGAGCAGGTTGATCTGTATCCACACCTGACCGGGCGCGAAAACCTGGAGCACTTCGCCGCGCTCGCTGGCGGAAAGCACTCCGCGTCGGAACTGCGCAGCTTGCTGGTGGAAGCGGGACTGCCGGAGGAGTCCCTGGAGCGGCGTGTCGGCGGCTACAGCAAAGGAATGCGGCAAAAGGTTGGCGTCGCGATTGCGCTGGCGAAAAAAGCCAAAGTCCTGCTTCTGGACGAACCAACCTCCGGCCTTGACCCACAGGCGAGCAACGAGTTTTCCCGGACGATCCGCAGCCTCAGTGAAAAAGGGGTTGCGGTCCTGATGGCAACCCACGATCTATTCCGCGCCAAGGAATGCGGGACGCGCCTCGGAATCATGCGGCGCGGCAAACTGGTGACTACCGTCGCGGCGGGCGAGATCGAACACGCTGATCTGGAAACGCTGTATCTCGATTACATGCGTAGCTAGGGAGGAAAGACGGGCTATGCTTCAAGCAATCGCGGGAAAAGAGTTTTTACAGATGGCGCGGGACGGGCGGTTTCGCGTGGTCACCCTTTTGATGCTGGCGCTCCTGCTTCTGTCGCTGTTTGCCGGGGCGCGGCACCACCGCAGCCTGCGAACCGAGCGGGAGCGGGCCGCGCAGGTACAGCGCGACCAGTGGCTGACACAGGGTGAGAAGGGGCCGCACGCCGCCGCGCACTTTGGTGTTTACGCGTTCAAACCGTCCGGTTCTCTTGCTCTGGTGGATCGCGGCGTGAATGCCTATGCCGGTTCCATGATCTGGCTCGAACCGCATAAGCAGAACTCTTTTCGTGACGCCCCCGCCCAGGACAGTACCTCACTCCTGCGCTTTGGCGAGCTGACGACCGCTTTTGTCCTGCAGACCGCGCTGCCGCTTCTCATCATCACCCTTACCTTCGGCGCGTTCGCCGGGGAACGGGAGCGTGGGACGCTGAGGCTCGCTGCTGCCCAGGGTGTCCGCATGGAGACCCTGGCGCTGGGCAAGGCCCTTGGGATCGCGGGCGCACTCGGTCTTCTCCTCGTTCCCGCCGCGATCTGCGGAGCTGCCACGCTGGTGCTGGGCGGAGCGGTCACACGGGGCAGTGGTTCGGACCTGGTGCCGCGCACTCTTCTGCTCGCTCTCAGCTATCTACTGTACTTCGGTATCACTCTCTTCCTCTCGCTTGCCGTTTCCGCGTGGGCGCGAACAGCGCGTCTTGCTCTCCTGTTCCTTCTGGGAGGCTGGGTCGCGGCAACGTTGATCGCGCCTCGCCTGGTCGCCGACGCGGCGAAGCGGCTATACCCTACGCCAAGCAGCGTCGCCTTCGCCGAAAAAGTCAAGTTCGAACTTGCAGGAGCGGGCGACGCCCACAATGAGAGTGACCAGCGGATGGAGCGCCTGAAGCAGGAGACCTTGAAACAATACGGCGTCCAAGACCTGAAAGACCTGCCGGTCGCCTTTGAAGGTATCTCGCTCCAAGCGGGCGAGGATTGGGGTTACCCCGTCTTCGACCGCAATTATAACGCATTAGACGCTCAGTTCTCCCGGCAGGAAGCGGTCTGCGAGACTGCGGGATACGTCCTGCCTTTCCTGTCTATTCGCAGCCTTTCGGCGGGGCTTTCCGGCACTGACCGGCGGGCGCACGAACACTTCGCCCGCGCCACTGAAGTGTACCGACGCACCTTGATCCGGATCATCAACGACGATGTCAAATACCACGCCAAAACTGGCGATACAGGCTATACGAATGGCCGCGCGCTTTACGAAAAAGTGCCGGTTTTTGCCTACAAGCCCTTGACGGTAAGTGACCTCCGAGACTCCTTCCGGATGCCACTACTCGCGCTCGCCGCCGGATTCTTCACTACCGCCGCGGTCGCGGTGTTCTCCGCGCGAAAGCAGAGGATACTCCCATGAACCTTCTGCTTCTTTTTCTTCGGCTGGAAACGAAGCGTCTGTGGCGAGACCGGACTCTGCCACTTGCTTTCCTCCTCATGACGGTGTTTCTGGCTGTCGCGGTGCAGAGCGGCAGGGGATTTGTCCGGAAAGAGCGTGCCATTATCGCATCCGCGCAGACCGAGGAGAAAACGCGGATTCTCGGCCTGAAGCAGCAGATCGCCGAACTGACTAGCGGAACCGCGACTCAGCAGCCGAGTCGGGGCAGTGATCCGCGCCTGCCGTCCAATGTCGGACGGCTCGGGCAGCATTGGGCGGTCAAGCCGCCGGTCTCTGTGATGGGGACTCTTGCTGCTGGGCGCAATGATCTCTACCCGCCCTGCCTGCCGGTCTCGAACCGCGGGGTGGAGACTTTGTTCGGGATCGGCGAGATAGAAAATCCGCAGTTTCTTCTCACGGGGCGGTTCGATCCAGTGTTCGTTCTGGTGTTTCTGTTTCCCCTGTTTCTGCTTGCGCTGGGTTATAATCTCCTTTCCGAGGAGCGCGAAAACGGGACTCTTGCCCTGCTCCGCGCGCAGAGTGTGCCGCTCCCGGCCGTGCTGGGCGCGAAAACAACGGCGCGATGGCTCCTGTTCGCCCTGCCGGTAGCAGTGTTCGCACCGACGCTGCTCCTGCTCGCCGGTCTCTTTGGCGGTGACCGCATCACAGGCGATACGATCGTTCGTCTCGTGCTGGTCACCGTACTGACCGCGTGCTACGGTGCGTTCTGGCTCGCGCTGTGCGCCGGGGTCAATGCGTTGCGTAAAGACTCGGCGACCAATGTGGCGACTCTGGTCGGGATCTGGCTTTTGCTTACGCTGATCGTGCCGGGTGCACTGCAGGAGGGGGCGGGCGTTTTATTTCCTGTCCCATCCCGAATCGCCCTGATCGAAGCGACCCGCAAGAACTCCATGAAGACGACGCAGCAGGGAAACGCCCTGCTCGCACGGTACTACGAAGACCATCCCGAACTGGCGGAGGCTGCACAAAGCAAGACGATAGACCCCAAGGACTTTTCCGCGCGCCGTGCGGCAGTCGCCAAGAGCGTCGAGCAGATCGTGGAACCGCTGATCGTCCGCCATGACACGCAGCTACGCCGTCAGCAGGAATTTACAACACGTTTCTCCTGGTTGTCACCCGTTATCACATTTGCCTCCGCGCTGGAGGAGCTGGCGGGAAGCGGGGCGGAGCGTCAGCAGCGTTTTGAAACGCAGGTCAAGAGGTTTCGCGAGCAGTGGCAGGAGTTCTTCCTGCCCCGCGTGTTCGCCCGGATGACCATCAGCGTCCGGGATATAGAGAGTCTACCGCGCTTCACCTTCGAGGAAGAAGCCGAGGGTATGGTTCAGGGCCGCGCGCTGGGCGTGGCCTTCCCCGTAGTTGGTTTGACGTTGCTGCTGGGAGCCGCGGCGGCCCGACTGCTGGAGCGCCGGGATTAACATAGAGTGCACCGGCGCGCAAAAGCGTCGCCGGTGCGGGATACCAGAGAACAGGGTAGTGTCCAAAGATAAACGCGGTGCTTTCAGAGCCTTCACGCTGATTGAACTGCTCGTCGTGATCGCGATCCTCGCCACCGTCCTGTTTCCGGTCTTCGCCCAGGCCCGGCAAAACTACCGCACCACAGCAGGCTCGCGAGCAGAAAATACAGCAGTATATTTTGAAGCGCAGATCCGCAGCCCGCGGCATGCGACGGGGGCACACCGCACATT
>JACMJB010000170.1 GCA_014380815.1 Armatimonadota bacterium | reverse complement strand
CTCGAAACCGCCGCTGCCACCGACGCGATCATCACGCGCAACAATATCGCCATCGCCCGCGTTCAGCCGACCCCCGCCGCCCTAACAAAATCGCCCCGTCAGCCGGGAAGCGCGAAACATCTGCTGGTCTACATGGCAGACGACTTCGACCGACCCCCACCGACTTCGCGGACTGCCGATGACGACGCGCACGTCGTGAGGGTCGCATAAGTCACCCGCAGTCACCAACATTATGCCTCTCAAAGTCACCCATGTCGCCGTTCGCCCCACGGAAGCCTCCCTCGCCGCCGGGCGCCCGTCTCTGACACCCGAACTGCTGGCCGCCAGCGGTGCGCGCTACTCCCGCAGCAACGACGGACTGGAATCCATCCTCGCCAAAATAGACCCGGAAAACCTCGATAAATCCGTGGACGGCATTTTTCGGATGCTGGATTACGGTCACGCATCCATCGCCGACATGGTGCCGGTCGCGCTCTTTATTGACGGTATCTCGCTCTGGCTCGCGTATTACGTGTGGACTCTGTGCCCGGTTGCGGGCGGTCAGGAGTCGTCCACGCGCTATCTTCGGCTGGGCGAGGGCGGTCTCGTTCCCCCAGATGTCCTCGGCATCCCTGCTGCCGACCGGGAAGCCTGGGGCCAGGGCATGGCGACGGCGTTTGAGGCTTACCGGGAAGCAGTCGCGGTGTGGGAAGCGGTGGTCCGCGCCGATCCGGAGGCGGCCCGCATCCCGCGCGCGCTGCAAGAGGACCCCTCAGACAAGGCAAGGAAGACAGTTGCGCGGATGCGGCGCAACTATGCCTTCGACCGCGCCCGCTACTTTCTGCCCGTCGCCGCCGCCACGAACGTTATGCTGATCATGTCGGCGCGCGCGTGGGTGACCCTGATCCAGCACCTGCTTTCGCACCCGCTCCCAGAGGCCAATCGGCTGGGGGCGGCCTGTCGCGAAGAGATGGGCTACTCCGCGCCACGTCTTCGGAAACATGCTGGGGCGCAATCGTCGCTCGCATCGGGACTCCGGCAGGAGTTCGCGGCGACTCAGGCCCTTGCCGCGACACTTCCCTTTGCCGGGACCGGGGAGCATCCCCCGACCCCTTATCTTGAGACGCTGCCGCCGCCGGGCGGGCTGACCGGCCTGCAGGCCGCCGCCGACCTGACGCTCCACGAGAACCGGTACGCCTACGTCGGGGAGACGCTGCGCCGCACTGCGGTGCGCTTCGGCTGGGAGGCGGTCGCCCTCGCCGAGATTCGGGATCTGAACCGGCATCGCACCGGCACCAAATACTGCCCGCTCGTGCCGGTCGGCTTCTACTGCGCCAGCGACCAACTTCCCACCTCGAACGTCGCATACGCCGCCCTCGGCGAAATGGCGGCAACGGCGACAGGGAAAGCCGGGCAGCAGCTTGCGGCGGGGAATCCCGCCTACATTTATCACACCCTGCTGGGCGCACAGTATCCGTTCGAGCACACGACCACCGCCGACAAATTCCTGTACGAGGCCGAACTGCGTACCGGGACCGGCGCACACTACCGGTATGCCCGCCACCTGCACGATGTGCTGGCCCTCTGGTACGCGCGATACCCGGAAACACGCGGCCTGATACGGGAGGGCAGCGCGGAGCCGGAATAATCGGGCACAAAAACCGCGCGGCCCACGATGCCGTGCATCGTGGGCCGCAAAAACGGAACCAGCGCGTCGTTTACCGGAGGGCTTCCGCGCCGCCGACAATTTCCGCGATCTCTTTGGTGATGTTCGCCTGGCGGGCGCGGTTCAGCACCAGCGTCAGGGTTGAGATCATCTTGCCGGCATTATCGGTCGCCGAGGACATGGCGGTCATACGCGCCCCATGCTCGCTGGCCACTGCCTCGCTGAGCGCCTGGTAGATCTGCGTATCAATGTAGCGGGGCAGGAGACGGCCCAGGATCTCTTCGGCGTCCGGCTCGAACAGGTACTCTTCCTGGGAAGTGGCGGCATCCCCCGCCGTGCCCGCGATCTCATCGGTGACGATGGGTAAAAGCTGCACCACGACGGGCTTCTGGGTCAGCGCGGACAGAAAGCGGGTGTAGGCGATATACAGAACGTCAATCTCACCGGAGACGTACAGTTCGCGCGCCTTGCGGGAGATCTCCTGCGCATCGGTGAACGAGACACCCGTCATGTTCAGGTCATACTCGCCGACCAGCGGATAATCGCGCCGCCGAAAGAAACCATAAGCCTTGCGCCCCACCGCGAGGACGCGCGTACTGGCCGGGTCGAGGGGACGCAGCGTTTCCATCGCCTTTTTGAGCGCATTGGTAGCGTAAGAGCCGCACAGTCCGCGGTCCGCGCCGATCACGAGCACTCCGACACGCGGCGTCTCGGTTTCACGAACCTCCAGCAGCGGATGGGTCAGCGTATCCGCCCCCGCCTGCGACAGCGATGCCATCACTTCGCGCATCTTCACGCTGTACGGGCGGGCGGACTGGACCCGGTCCTGGGCACGCCTGAGGCGAGCCGCCGCGACCATTTTCATGGCCTTGGTGATCTGCTGAATGTTCTTCGCCACGCGGATACGCCCGCGGATCTGCCGCATCGAGGGCATGAGTCTTCTCCTGCTGCCGACTGTCGGTTAAAACGGTCTGTCAAAGTTTAGGCAGGGACCAATAAAGTCCCTGCCCCCCGTATTGTACACCGGAACGGGCCCGTTTGTCACACCCCCGCCGCCTTGGCGGGCAGGCTGACGCCGCGCTCGGGGAGCGGCGGGGCGTTCCGGATCCAGTCGGCAAGCGGGGTAAGAGAAACAGGTTTGAATGCATCCGCAGGTGGCGCGAGCAGTACGGCAACTCGTGCTTCCATCACCTTGCCGGGAAGCCGAACCACAAGACGGGTAATGCCCTTGTTCGGGTTCTGCTGCGACCCCTCGCCGCCGTTGATCGGCGGAGGAGCGGCGCTCTCATTCGTGAACCTCGCCCCCTCCGGTGACAGGATACGGGCCGTCATGGTTTTTCCGTTCTGGATTAGGGTCGCCCCCTTGCCGTCAGCGGTGATCTGCGTGATCGTCGCCTGGGTGTGGACCTGCCAGCGGTATTCCGTGGGGACTTTGGCGGCGAACTCGTCCTGCACCAGCAGCGCGGTTCGCCCGTTTACCAGCGCGACGCCGCGCTGGGTCCGGGTCGCGCCGGAGGGCGCATAGGCGGCGGAAAGATCGGCGACCGCATAAGCGGCATCCGGGCGGGTGGAGAACGCGATCAGCGGGGATTTTGCCTTGGTGTCCTGGTTCCCGTTGTCGAGAAGCAGGGTGTTCTGCCCTTCGGTGCGGAGGCGATAGTAGGTCCAGCGCTTCGCGCCGAAGTAGGCGGGCAGGTTATAGTTGTCCGACCCGATGTCGCTGACCCAGCGCTCGCCAAGGGCATCGAAGACAAAGGTACCAAGGTCGAGGTGCGAGTGGTTGGCCCGATTATCGCCGCCCTTGAAGCCCACCCAGAGTGCACCGGGGTCTTCCCAGGCCGAGCGCAGAAAGGCGACCTCAACGCCCCGAAACACGATATCGAGCGGCAGCCCAGTGGTTTTGGGGGTCGCTGTCGTCGGCTCATACCAGAGAAGGTCCTGCACGCCGCCGCCGCTGCCCGCACCCCGCTTCGCCTCCCAAGCGTACAGCGGCTGCCGGAAGCGGCGGGCCAGCCAGTGCATCACCGGCGCGCCGCCCGCCTTGCCGTCACCGACATCAGCATAGCTGAAGGGACGACCCGACGTTCCGACAAAAAACAGGCGGAACGCGCCGGTCCGCTCGAAGCCCGCGGCGTTTGAGATCCCGAAATCGGTGCCAAGGGCGGACTGCAACCCCGCGAGCAGCGCAACTGTGTAGTTGAGCGTATAGCTCCAGTACCCTGGCCCCTCCTCCCAGCCACCATCCGGCGCGAAGCTCGCCATCGCCCGGGGCAGGGATTGGAGCGCGGCACGGACCGTAAACGAGGCAAGCTCCGGCTCCTCGTCGGCGACAGCCAATGCGCCCAGGATCATGCCACCGTTGCAGACCTGGTTCCAGTTGTGGTCGGCGGTGATCCACCACTTCCAGGACACGCTGGCCCCCCGGTATGCCTCCTCGCCGCGCCGCAGCCCTTTTTCCACCAGGGCATCGCGCACGATTTTTCGCTCGCGGACAGTCAGCGCCGGGTACAGCCAGTCATAACCGATCGCAAAAGCATGGGTCATCTCGGCGGTATCGAGGAAGTGCGATGGGTTCCAGTCGGGGAAGGCGGCGGCGGCGAAAAGCTCTTTCTTCGCCCGGTCCGACCACTTCGTGTCGCCGTCCAGACGGTAGAGCACGCCCAGTGTATACATGCGTCGCATACAAAGGCGGCTCTCCTCCAGCAGGCGCGGACCGACCAGTTCATATTTGATAGTCGGCTCGGAAAGCAGCTTCTCACCCGCTTTGTAAACGTTGTCACGGTACTGCTGAGCAAGAGGATCTGTCTTGAGATGCCGCCGGGTATTGGCAAGGTCCGCATCAGTCGCGATCAGGCGCGGATGTTCGGCTCTCAGGGTTTTGAGGGGGTCTTTGGTCAAGGCAGCGTCCTTTCGCGGCGCTTTTGGGTCGTCCGCCCGTCCGATTTCCGGAAGGGCGAGCGAGAGGAACGTGGCCGGACCAAGCATCAAAAACTGCGGTCGGGTTATTTTCATAATAGTTTTCGGACGTCGGAGTCCTTATTCTGGTTCGCCCCGCGCAGACTGTTTTCCTGCGCAAAGGACGCCGCCGGTCCCATGTCGAATCGTAGGATGGCGGATCTACCGCAAGAGACCTCATGACTACTATCAACGACCCCCAAAACCAGCCCCAAGACCCGGCACCCGACGCCCTTCACGAAGCCGACAGACGCGCCCGTCTTCTGCGCGAGCAGCTTCAGGCGCACAATGTCGCCTACTATGTCCACGACGCGCCCACCGTCAGCGATGCCGAGTACGACGCGTTGATGCGCGAACTGCAGGCGCTGGAAGCCGCCTTTCCCTCGCTGGTATCATCCGATTCCCCCACCCAGCGCGTCGGGGCCACGCCGATCGCCGCCTTCGGGTCCGTGACCCACCGGCGGCAGATGCTCTCGCTCGGCAATGCCTTCTCCGCCGATGATCTGCGGGAGTTCGATAAGCGCGCCAAGCGCACCGTCGGCATGGACCTGGAGGCACCGGTCGAGTATATCTGCGAGTTGAAACTGGATGGCCTCGCGGTTTCGCTCACCTACGAGAACGGCAGGTTTACCCAGGGCGCGACCCGGGGCGATGGCGCGACCGGGGAGAACATCACGCAAAATCTGCGTACCCTCGGCGCGATCCCACTCCGGCTCGCCACGGATGCCCCGCCCGATCTGATCGAGATACGCGGCGAGGTCTTCCTGTCACACCGCGAGTTCAAGCGCATCAATGGGGAGCGGGAGACCAGCGGTGAGCCGACCTTCGCAAACCCCCGCAATGCCGCTGCCGGGAGCCTGCGCCAGCTTGACTCAACAATCACGGCGAAACGGCGTCTGCAGATCTATCTCTATGCGGTCGGCGAATCGAAGGGCTACAGACCCGAATCGCAGGCCTCACTTCTGGAGCAGCTTCGTTCGTGGGGCCTGCCGGTCAATCCGCACCGCGAAGTGTGCGAAACGATCGAGTCCGTTGTGGCTTTTGTGGACGGATGGGCGGACCGCAAAAACACCCTGGATTATGATACCGACGGCGTGGTCGTCAAGGTCAACGATTATCACCTCCAACAGGAGATGGGTCAGGTTTCCCGTGCGCCGCGCTGGGCGATCGCCTACAAGTACCCCGCGCTCCAGGTGCAGACTCTGCTGGAGGACATCGTCGTTCAGGTGGGCCGGACCGGAGCAATCACCCCGCTTGCTATTCTTGCCCCGGTCGCGGTCGGCGGGGTCATGGTCAGCCGCGCGACTCTGCATAATCAGGATGAGATCACCCGTAAAGATGTCCGGATCGGCGACACAGCGGTGATCCAGCGGGCAGGTGAGGTCATTCCCGAGATCGTGCGCATCATGCCCGAACTGCGGCCCGAAGGCACGATGCCCTACCTGCTGCCCTCCGAGTGCCCGTCGTGCCAGACACCGCTGATACGGCCCGAAGGCGAAGCGGTGACGCGCTGTCCCAATGCGAAGGGCTGCCCCGCGCAGCTTCAGACCCGCTTTGAGCACTTCGTCTCCCGCAATGCACTGGACATCGCCGGTTTGGGCGAGCGGCATATCGCCCAGCTTATTGCCGCCGACCTGGTGAAAGACCCCGCCGACCTGTTCACCTTGCAAAAAGAGAGCCTGCTGCCGCTGGAGCGCATGGGCGACAAACTGGCGGACAACATTCTCCGGGCCATTGAGGAGCGAAAGCAGACGACCCTTGCCCGCCTGATCTTCGCGCTGGGAATGCGCCATGTGGGCGAACGCGCGGCCTCCGTTCTGGCGCGGCGATACCGCACTCTGGAACAGCTCGCCGAGGCTTCCGCCGATGAGATGGACGGGATCCACGAGATCGGGCGTACTACCGCGGAGAGCGTCTCGGCGTTCTTCGCCCTGGATGAGACCCGCGAACTGCTGCGTAAGCTCCGCGAGGCCGGGGTTCACGCCCAGGGCGACGATTCCGCGCCCGTTTCCGACCACTTTCAGGGAAAGACCTTCGTTTTCACCGGAGCGTTGACCCAGCGCACCCGCGAGGATGCCGAAGCCCTGATTCGTCGCCTCGGCGGACGGGCATCCGGGTCTGTCTCTAAGCAGACCAGCTATCTGGTCGCCGGGGACGCCGCCGGGTCCAAACTCGTGAAAGCGCAGTCGCTCGGCGTGCCAGTGCTGACCGAGGACGAATTCGCAGAACTACTGCCGCCGGACGAGAGGCCAGCGGAGGCACCAGCGATACCTGAAGGGGAATCATGAATCGCCGGTGGAAATCAACACCCAGAGGCCGAACCATACCCATCGGTTGATCCCCTCGGCTGGAACGCCTCTTTTGGAAAGCGTAGGAAACAGCAACGATGCGCAGTATCGCGATTCCGAACACTGATCTGACCGTCTCCGCGCTTTGTCTTGGCACCGCCGACATGGGCACGAAGATCTCCTCGGAGACCGCACGGGAGATGCTGAACACCTTTGGGGAGGCGGGCGGCAATTTCTTTGATACCGCGCGCGTTTACGCCGACTGGGTGCCGGGCGGACGCCACGCCAGCGAGAAGACGCTGGGCCGCTGGCTGATGCAAACAGGATGCCGCGACCGTATCACTCTGGCGACGAAGGGGGCGCACCCGGAGCTTTCCACTATGGACGTTCCCCGCCTGTCACCAGAGGAGATCGCCGCGGACGTAGACGGCAGCCTGCGCGACCTGGGCACCGACCGCATTGATCTGTGGTATCTTCACCGTGACGACCCTGCACACCCGGTCGAGGCGATTCTGGAAACGCTCTGGAGGCTGGTGGACGCAGGCAAGATCCGCTATCTGGGCTGCTCGAACTGGACCCTGCCACGCCTGGAAGCGGCGCGTGTGCATGCCGCACACCAGGGGCGGGTCGGCTTTGTGGCCAATCAGCCGCTGTGGAACGCCGCCGTTCCAAACCCCGGCGCTTTCCGCGGCGCGGGCAATGTCGCGATGGACAGCGCCATGAGACAGTGGCACGCTCAGACGCAGACGGCAGCGGTCCCCTACTCCTCGCAGGCGAACGGGCTGTTTCAAAAGCTGGCAGCGAGCGGCGGCGACCTCCTGGCGCTTCCCGGCGGCCCCAGAGCGCTGTACGGACAGCCGGAGAATCTTCAGCGCTTCGAGCGCATCCGCGAACTGTATGAGGGGACCGGGCTGTCCCTGACCCAAATCACGCTGGGCTATCTTTTCGCGCACCCGTTCCCTGTCTCCGCGATCGTCGGACCAGGCAACCTGGACCAACTCACCGATACGCTCACTGCCGCCGGTGTCCGCCTGACACCGGAGCAGACATCGTTCCTTGAAGCAGCCTGAGAAATCAGAAGGAGGGATCGCGATGAACTTGACACATCGCGGTCCCGCGCGCAACAATATTCTCACCAACCCCCACACCGAATGGAGAAACGGATGAGCCTTCCTGACCCAAACCCCATGCCGATGCAGCCTCTGGGACCTGATAGGACCCCTGTGTCCCGGATCGCGCTGGGGTGTATGGGACTTGCCGGTACCTGGAACCCCGCCGAAGTCGGTCCGGAGCATCGCAAAAACGCCATCGCGGCTTTTGAAGCGGCCCTGGAAGCCGGGATCACCTTCTACGATCACGCTGATATCTATGGCGGAACAGCCTGCGAGACGATCTTCAAAGATTGTCTGGCGGCCTTTCCGGGCATCCGCGAAAAACTGTTTATCGCCACCAAGGTCGGTATCCGGTCCGGCTACTTCGATCATTCACCGGACTACATCCGGCAGTCCATCAGCGGATCGCTGGACCGAATGGGGCTGGATTATGTGGACCTGTACCAGATTCATCGCCCCGACCCGCTCGCGCATCCCGCCGAAACGGCGGCGGTTCTCGATGAACTGGTGGAGCAGGGGCGGATCAGAGCGGTCGGGATCTCGAACTATTTCCCGCAGCAGACGCTGGCGCTTCAGAAGTACCTCAAAGCCCCGATTGTCTCCAACCAGATCAGTATCTCGCTGCTGCGCCTCGACCCCATCTACGAGGGGGCGGAGGGGGTCGCGGGCAGTTCGACCGCGCGCGGCGGCGACGGCGTTCTGGATCAGTGTCTGGAGCTTGGCATCACGCCGCTCGCCTACAGTCCGATCGCCAAGGCCTGGCTATCGGGCAAGCGCAACGTGCCGGAGGACAACCCGCGCAAAGAGCAGATCGAGCGGACCGTCGCCGCGCTGCGCGAACTTGGTCCCGCCTACAACGATGCCACTCCGACCCAGCTTGCGGTCGCATGGCTGCTACGTCACCCCTCCAGGATCATCCCGCTGGTCGGATCAAACAATCCCACCCACATCCGCGAGTTCGCCGCCGCCGCGACCATCGAGCTTTCCCGCACGGACTGGTACAAGCTGTGGGTCGCCGCGCGCGGCGTCCGCGCCCCATAGACCAGACCACGGACAGCAGACCACGGACAGCAGACTGCAACGAAAGCAGAAGCCGGAAGGATGCACGACTTTACAAACGACTTCTGCTTCAACTGCGGCGGCGCGACGTTCACTTGGGGGATCGTAACCGGCTATTCGGCGGCGCTGGCGGTCTTCAAGCCGGATCCGGAAAACGTCGCGCCTGCCGGGTTCTGGAGCGATACGCCCGCGCCCGCCCCGGAACCGCTCCGAGCGCGCCGATGCGAGACTTGCGGCAACATCCAGCTTTTCACCGAAATCCGGCAGGATCCCTAGAAACGCGATCAGACTCGAAAAAGCGCCCAGCCGTGCCAAATGAAACCACTATGGCTCCGCTCCCGAAGCTCATCATCCGCTGATGCTGCGACCCTCTCACTGCTATTCCCGGTGGAACGCCCGAGGGTGCCTTCCAGGTCAGGATACTGAACCAGGACCATCCGTTCGGCCCCACGGTGTATCTGCTGACCCCTGCACCCGGCTCGCGGATTCCGGCCCACATCCACCGGAAAGCGGCCGAGACATTTCTGTTCCTCGATGGCGACTTCACGGACAACGGCACCCGCTACGAACCCGGCACCTACTTCGCCTGTGAGCCGAACGCGGTTCACGGGCCGCACAGCACGGACAATGGCGCGGCGCTTCTGGTTTTCCAGACCCAGAAGGTAAATGCCTCCGACTTCTTTCTTGCAGACCAGCAGCCCGACCGGTAAAACGCGCCGGGTGCCATGCCGTTTCATAAGCACTTTTCGAGCGCATCGTCTGGTGGGTACACCTTTTGAGCAGCCAGCAAGAAAGGAAACCGTAATGACTGTCCCGCTATCCACTCGTATTTCCGCCGCCCTGATGCTGATCCTTGTCGCCGCTCCGATCGCTGCCGCCCGGACGCAGGCCGCGGCGGAAGTGCGCCGCGCCGCGAACGCCTACGCCGAATGGTACAGCTATGTGCTGGGAAAGCCTTTATCGGCGACCGACCTCACCCTCCTGCAGGCGCATGCCGCCGCGGATTATGCCGAAAACGCCGCCGAGGTACGCAAAGCCACGCGAGACGTCCAGGTCTTACTCACCCGTTCACGCCGGGAAACGGGAGCGAACGGCATTGGCGAGCGTAAACGGCAGCTTACCGTCCTCTACTGGTGGCTGCGAAAGGCGAAGCCCGCCGATGCTGCCGAAGCGAAGCGGTGTTTGTCGTTACTCGATCGGTATAACCCGGTGCTGGCAAGCGATTCCACTTCTGGACTTATCGTGACGCGGCGGGACATCGAGAGCGTGATCGCGTCTAACAACTTCGCCGCAAAACTCGCGGGGCTGCCACAAACCAGCCGCCTGGACAAAAACGACGCCGCCACGTTTCAAAAACAGTTCGTGGAGCTTCCGGTGCAGACACGCAAATACCTGGCAAATGGCGAAGAACGGCACGCTCGCCTCCTGGAGACATGGCCGACCCTTACCTCGTACCGCAAATCAGTCGTTAAGAAAGTCGTCAAGAAAGCCGCGGCCGGTGGTGCGGACGTTGCGTCCATAGGGCGCACTTTGGAATCGGGCCTGATTCAGCGGGTGCAGCTTATTGCTGAGGCGCGTCGCGCACGCCGCGTCGCGGCGACGCGGCGTTACCCCAACGGCAGCGGACGCTCCCTTGGCGAGAAGATGGGAACCTTCTGGGGTATGAGCGGCGCGCTGAACAGCTTCAATTAGCAGCCCGCGACAAACCAGAGCGTGCCCACGCCCCTCGCGCCTGGCGAAGCGGGCGGGGTGTCATGCCGCCCGTCCCGTGCTAAAATTAGGGCGGCATGCTGACCAAACGAATTATTCCTTGCCTCGATGTGAAAGAAGGGCGGGTCGTCAAGGGCGTCAACTTTCTGGGCCTGCGGGATGCCGGGGACCCCGTCGCGCTTGCCGCCGCCTACGACGCGCAGGGGGCGGATGAGCTGGTTTTCCTCGATATTACCGCCTCACACGAGGCGCGGGGCCTGCTGTTTGATCTCGCCGCGCGGGTTGCGGAGCAGGTGTTTATCCCCTTCACAGTCGGCGGCGGCATTGCCAGCGTAGACGACTTCCGGCGCATCCTTGCCACCGGCGCTGACAAGGTCAGTGTCAACAGCGCCGCGCTGAAAAACCCGGATCTCATTCGGGCGGCCTCCGAGCGGTTCGGGTCACAGTGCGTTGTGGTCGCGATTGACCCGAAGCGGACCGGAGACACCAAATCGGGCTGGGAGGTCCATGTCCACGGTGGGCGTACCAAGACCGGCGTGGACGCCCTCGAATGGGCGGAGAGGGTCTATCAGCTTGGCGCGGGCGAGATCCTGCTGACCTCCATGGACGCCGACGGGACCAAGGCGGGTTACGATCTGCCGATGACACGCGCGGTCGCGGACCTCGTCCCGATTCCCGTGATCGCAAGCGGTGGGGCCGGAACGCCCGCGCACCTCGCCGACGCTTTGACAAAGGGGGGGGCGTCGGCGGTATTGTTGTCGTCTATTCTCCATTACGGCGAGTTCACCGTTGCCCAGATCAAAGAGCATCTGTCCACCCAGGGCCTGCCGATACGCAGGGCGAGCATCGGCTAACCGTACCATGACCATGAAGATCAAGAAGAAGGTACTTTCGGTATTACAGGAAGCCTGGATTGACGGCGGCTTGATCGAGGTGAAACGCGAGCGTTTCGGCGCCTCGGAAAAAGGCTTCGTCATTGACATCAGCGGGGAATGGCTCCTGATGCACGTCCTGGATGGGGACTTTCTGCAGTTCAACGGTTACGGAGCGGTGCGTCTGCGTGACATCACGAAGGTCGAAAAAAACACGGATTGGGTGACACGGGCGCGGGGAAGGCTCGGACTTGAGCCGGTCCTGCTTCCCGATGTGCTGCTGGTTGACCTGCCGGGTTTGCTTTCGTCGGTCAACGCCCATTTTCCGGTACTCGGCATCGAGCGAGACGCTGCCGTCCCCCAAACGCTGCACGTCGGGCGGATCCAGAAACTTCGGGAGAAATCGGTGACACTGCGTGAACTGGGCGCGCAGGCCGAATGGGTCGTCAGCGAGATCCGGTATCCGCTCAGGGAAATCACCTGTGTTTCATTTGGGACCACTTATATGGGGCTGTTGCTGGAGTTTGCCCGCATCCAGGAGGCGGAGGCCGCCTTGGAGTCCGACGAATCGGAGAACCAGGATATTTCATAACTCTCATGGATGAAAAAACGGGCAGAATTGTTCGCGGCGCGGCGCTCGCGGCGGTTTTCCTGAACAGCGCCAGCCCCCTGCTCCGTTCCCGTCCAATGACCCCGGCTGCGGATCTGCCGCCCCCTGGTCTTGCTCTGGCAATGATCCCTTTTGCTGCCGGGGCGGGCGTGCTGATCTCCTTTGCCATGGTGTCTTTTCTGGTTACCGCCGGGCAGACCCTGACGAAGCAGCTTGAGACGGAGGCTTCCTCTGTGCGTGAAGAACAGATCACCTCACTGCAAAATCAGGTCCGTCGGCAGATCGCTTTTTTTCGTTTCTTCGCGCAGGCAGCTCTTGTTTTCGGGGTGGGCCTTTCGCTGACCGCCCTGCGGTTCGGGCTACCCGTCCTGGCTTTCGGGGGCATTTTTCTGGGAGCGGGCCTGGGGTTCTGCCTGGGCCTTCAGCGGGCGACACGACGTTTCGCGGACAAGTTACCGATATGAATCTTTCTTTCCCTATTGACGACCTCAGATTCGATGAAAACGGCCTGTTACCCGCCGTTGTACAGCACGTCGAGACCAAGGACGTGTTGATGCTCGGCTTCATGAACCGTGACTCGCTGCAGCGCACCGTCACCGAGGGCAAGGTCTGCTTTTGGAGCCGGTCTCGGCAAAAGCTCTGGCTCAAGGGCGAAACATCGGGCATGTTCCTGCTCGTCCGATCCGTGCGCGTCAACTGTGAAAACAACTCGCTGCTGGTGCTGGCACAGCCTATCGGGCCGACCTGCCACACCGGGCATGAGTCCTGCTATTATCGTGAGGCCGAGGGCGATACCTGGCAGGAGATTGCCCCGATTCTCACCGACCCGAAAGCGCTCTACGCGAAGTAAACCGATCTCGCTTCTCTCCACCCGGTTTCTTTCCGCCGGGAATGCTGCAAGAATTCGCCGGATTCGCACAAAGGAAGTCATGCGGAAGGGCGAGAATCCCTAACGGGAAATATCCACCGCTTGCCCCGGCGAGCGGGTAACGTTACGGAGCGCCCTGCAATGACTGCTGCCTCGTCCCCCGCTACTTCTCTTTCTGCCGGCACCGACAGCACCGGCAACACCGATGACCTGCGGGTCACCCACCTGCGCTGCGAATACCGCGAGAACCCCCTGGGGATAGATATTGCCGTGCCCCGGCTCTCGTGGCGCATCGGATCAGGGGTACGGGGAACGGTGCAGGCAGCCTACCAGATTCTGGTCGCGGCAAGCCGGGAAGCGCTGAGCACCGACAAAGCCGACCTCTGGGATAGTGGTAGAGTTTCCTCGGACCAGACAGCGCTGGTGGAGTACGCGGGGGCGCCGCTTGGCTCGGAGCAGGCTGCCTGCTGGAAGGTGCGCGCCTGGAGCGAAAACGGTCAGATCTCCCCGTGGAGCGCGGTGTCCGAGTGGGAGACAGGACTGCTCCTGCGCGCGGACTGGGACGGGGCATCCTGGATCGGCGGCGATCTGACCGGCGGGCCACGCACCAGCATTCCCGCCCCGTTTCTGCGCCGGGAGTTTGTGCTGCCTCAGGGAAAGCGCATCGCATCGGCGCGGCTGTACGCCACCGCGCGGGGACTGTACGAACTGCGCCTGAACGGGGCCGTCGTCGGGGACGATGTTTTCACGCCGGGGTGGACGGAGTATCGCAAGCGGGTCGTCTACCAGACCTACGATGTGACCCGGCTGCTGCGGGCGGGTGAGGATAATGCACTGGGAGCGATGCTCGGCGACGGCTGGTACTGCGGCTATGTCGGCGGCGGTGGACGGCAGCTTTACGGGGACCGACCCGCGCTGCTGGCCCGCCTGGTGGTGCGCTTCGACGACGGCACGCAGGAGGTCATTCTCACTGATGACCGCTGGCGAGTCGCTTACGGCCCGCTTCTGGAGGCGGACCTGTTATCCGGGGAAAGCTGGGATGCTCGCCGCGAAATGCCGGGCTGGGACACACCGAATTTCGCGGAAGGGGCGGATTGGCGGAAAGGGACCACGGTGCCGGATGACAGCAGCGTGATGCGGGTCGCCCGGCGCGGCCCCGCCGTGAAGCGGACGGAGGAGGTGTCGCCGATCGCGGACCCGGCGGCTCTACCCAGGTGGCCCGCTCCGGATTATATCTTCGACCTGGGGCAGAATCTGGTCGGGCGCGTTCGGCTCCGGGTCAAAGGCGCGGCGGGGACCACGGTACGGCTGCGCTTCGCCGAGGTGCTGGAGGGCGGGCCAGCCAGCGCCACCGGAAGCCTGTACACCGCGAACCTGCGGGGGGCGCGCTGCACCGACTTCTATACGCTTAGGGGCGACCCGGACGGCGAAGTGTACGAACCACATTTCACCTTTCATGGCTTCCGCTATGTCGAGATGAGCACCTTTCCGCCGTCCCACCCGACCACCCAGGCGTATCAAAAACCCGAGCCACCGCTTCGCGATACGATCACTGGCGTTGTGCTGCACTCGGAGATTCCCCAAACGGGCGGGTTCGAGTGTTCAGACCCACTGCTAAATCAGCTACAAAAGAACATTGACTGGGGGCTTCGCGGAAACTTTCTGGAGGTACCGACCGACTGCCCCCAGCGCGACGAGCGCCTGGGCTGGACCGGCGATGCCCAGGTCTTTATTCGCACCGCTGCCTTCAACCGCGATGTCGCCGCGTTCTTTACCAAATGGCAGGACGACATCGCCGACGCGCAAAGCGACCGGGGGGCGATCCCGTCCGTCGTCCCGAACTCGGATGCGGCGGCGGGCAGTGATGGCGGCCCGGCCTGGTCCGATGCGGTGATTCTCTGCCCATGGACCCTGTATCGCTGCTATGGGGACACACGCATCCTCGCCGAGCACTACGATTCGCTGGTCCGCTTTCTGGACTATCTGGCGACCCGGAGCAGGGACTTCATCCGCTCTTACGAAGGGATGGACGGTTTTCGGGGCTTTGGCGACTGGCTTTCCATCAATGCCGACACCCCGCAAGATCTGATCGGGACCGCCTTTTATGCCCACGATGCCCACCTGATGAGCAAGATCGCCACGGTTCTGGGCAAAGCGGAGGATGCCGCGAAGTATGCAGCCCTCTTTGAAACCGTGCGCGAAGCGTTCGTGAAGCAGTTTGTGCAGGAAGATGGGACCGTGGGCAGCGGGACGCAGACAGCGCAGGTGCTGGCACTGCACTTCGATCTGCTGCCAGTCGCGCTGCGCCCTGCCGCCGCCGATAGACTGGTCGCCGACATCGAGGCGCGCGGAAAGCGGCTTTCCACCGGTTTTGTCGGATCACCCTACCTGAACGCGGTGCTGTCCCGATTCGGTAAGTGGGAGACCGCCTTTGCTCTGCTCCATCAGACCGAGTGGCCTTCCTGGCTCTATGCGGTCACCCAGGGGGCGACCACGATCTGGGAACGCTGGGACGGCTGGACCCACGACAAGGGGTTCCAGGACGCGGGCATGAACTCGTTCAACCACTACGCATACGGGGCGATCGGGGCATGGCTGTACGAAACGGTCGCGGGAATCGAGCTGGACCCGGAAATTCCCGGCTACAAACGGTTTGTGATCCATCCCCATGCGGCAGGGAGCGGCCTCACTCATTGCCGCGCCTGGCTGGACAGCCCGCACGGTCGCATCGTCAGCGCCTGGCGTCTGGAGAAGGGGATCTTCACCCTGGATACCACGATTCCCCCGAATACCCGGGCCACGATCTTCGTGCCCACTCCTGACCCCGCAACCGTCACCGAGAGCGGTGCCCCGGCCGCCGAGGCGCAAGGGATACGCTGGCTGCGCCACGAGGAAGGCTTCGCGGTGTTCGAGGCGGGGTCCGGTGACTACCGGTTTGCTGCGGCGGCGTAGTTTCCGGTGCCTTTGCAGGACCCCGGTGACACGGCACTTACTCCGGCGCGGCAGCAGACACCGATCCCGCGCCGCCCTCGCTTGCCGCTTTTGCGAGGCGGGAGCGCTCCGCCCGCTTGCGCTGACTCATCA
The DNA here is from genome assembly GCA_014380815.1 of Armatimonadota bacterium. Taxonomy (GTDB): domain Bacteria; phylum Armatimonadota; class Armatimonadia; order Armatimonadales; family Armatimonadaceae; genus JACMJB01. The sequence goes on along the minus strand of JACMJB010000170.1, from coordinate 32 downwards.
GCGCGGTCTTGACCGTCGCGAGCAGGACGTTT
>JACMJB010000026.1 GCA_014380815.1 Armatimonadota bacterium | reverse complement strand
TTCACATGATAGCCAGGCGCGATGTGAAGGGTAAACGTGGCCTCGCCGCGTGCGCCGGGAGCCAGCCGGAGCGGTTCGTGTGCATCCGATGTCAGTGTCACGGGGCCGGACGGCGGACCCAGTTCCGTCGCTTCGGACCCTACGTCCTCGGCTTTGCTTCCGGGGAAGGCATCCAGCGCCGCGAGGATCAGCGTGTGGGTACCCTGCGGGGCGCGGTACAAAACGCCGTAGAAGGTGGTGAGCATCTGCCGTGCATGATCCGCGTAAACCGCGCCGTTCTCCTGCTGCCCTAGCCGCGCCAGCACCCGCGCCGCAACGCCATTTGCGGAGGGGAGCGCGCCGTCGAACAGGTCCTTGGAGGCGGCGATCAGCGCCTCGTGGCCCCGACCGGCGAAGAAGAAGCCGCCATCTTCGGCGTCCCAGAAGTCCTCAAGCAGCGCGCTCGCAAGCGACCTGGCCTCCTCAAGCCATCGCATCTCTCCCGTGGCCTCGAACAGGTCCAGAAGTCCGTCCGCAAGAAAAGCGTGGTCGTCCAGAAAGGCGGGCAAGGCGGACTCGCCCCGCACGTAGCGGCGCAGCAGCTTGCCGCCCGGTCGAAGCGTCGTCAGGCAGAAGTCGGCGGCACGTCGGGCCGCCTCCCGGTAGCGCGGCACGTCCAGCGCCTTCCCTGCGACTGCCAGTGCGCCGATCATCAGCCCGTTCCAGGAGGTGATTACCTTGTCGTCTTTGGCGGGTAAGACCCGCAGATCACGCGCGGCAAGCAGCGATGCAAGCGATGCCGATATCCCTGGCTCCAAATGATCCGGTAAAACGACACGAACTGCCGCCGCGGGGCCGACCGCGAGGTGTGCGATGTTGGTGCCCGTCAGGTGACCGGTCGCCTCCTCGCGCCAGTTGCCGTCTGGCAGGATATTGTACTGCTCGCAAAAGTCGGTGCCGTGCGCCGCGCCGAGAAGCGAGAGCGCCTCGCCCTGGGTCCAGAGATAGTATTTGCCCTCCTCCCCTTCGCTGTCGGCATCCAGAGCGGCGTGGAACCCACCTGCATCGTCCAGCAGGTCCCGCAGCACCCAGTCGCAGGTCTCGCGGGTGACACGGGCATAGGCCTCCCGCCCGGTGATCTCATAAGCGGTCGCGAAGACGCGAGCGAGAAGGGCGTTGTCGTAGAGCATCTTCTCGAAGTGGGGAACAAGCCAGATCGCGTCGGTGGCGTAGCGGTGGAAGCCGCCGCCTATGTGATCGTAGATACCGCCAAGCGCCATCTTGTCCAGAGTCGTGAGCATCAGCCGCGCGGCATCCCCTCCGGTGTCACTCCCGACAGCGGCTGCCAGCAGGCGCAGGGCATGGTGTGGCGGGAACTTGGGACCGCCCTCGTTGAAGCTGCCGTTGTCTTCATCGAACCGCTCCGCCAGATCCGCAACCGCGTCCTGGAGCAGCGACTTGGCGTCGAGCGGCGCTGCGGGCGCTTCGATGGGTCGCTGCCGGGTCGCTTTCTGCAGCTCCTCGCCGATACTCACCGCCACCTGCTCGACTTCGTCCCGCCGGTTCTCGTAGGCATCCGCGAGCTGGGTCACCAGATCGGGAAATGCGATCCGGCCCCGACCGCCTGTCGGGGGAAAATAGGTGCCCCCGTAGAAGGGTTGCCCGTCCGGGGTGAGAAAGACCGACATGGGCCAGCCACCATGCCCGGTCATCATCTGCACCGCCGTCATGTAGATCTCATCCACATCGGGCCGCTCCTCGCGGTCCACCTTGATGCAGACAAAGTGATCGTTCAGCAGAGCCGCAGTGGCCTCGCTCTCGAAACTTTCCCGCTCCATCACATGGCACCAATGACACGCCGAGTAACCGACCGATAGGAAAATCGGTTTGTCTTCCCTCCGTGCCCGCTCCCGCGCCTCGGCACCCCAGGGGTACCAGTCCACCGGATTGTGCGCATGCTGATGCAGGTACAGGGACTTCTCTTGAACAAGGCGGTTCGTGTGCCGGTGGGCAGGATTCGAGTCGTCGTTTTTATCCGTGATATCAGTGTCCGTGGCAGCCATAAGAATTCCTTTGGCCGGTTTATAACCGCCAGCACCTACAACAACGAATAGAGCGGCGCGTGTCACTTTTCTCACCGCGAAAACCCAGGCAGATTGCTCACACCCTGAAACGACCCGTAGGATAGCGCTGCGGTGGTGAAGGGTTTATTGCTCGTGGGGTCGAATAGAAGGCCACAGTCGCCGATAATCCCTTTCCGGAGTCAGCAATGTATAGAAACCAGATTTCCCTTTCGAGGTGCCTCCGCCAGACGTTGATCGCCTCCATCCTGCTGGCGGAAGCCGGTGCCGCTGGGGTCGCCGCGGCCCCTTCTGCCGCTCCCAGTCCTGCCGCCGCGCGTGAATTCACCTTCAGCGATCCCAAAGGGATCAACGCCGTGACCTTGATGATTGATTCTCTGCTGGAGCCGATCACGGGCTACGCCAACGATGTTTCCGGCAGCCTTCTCTTTGACCCCAGTCGCCCGGAGACCGCTTCAGGAAAGATCCTGGTGGCCGTCGCCAGCATCCAGTTTTCCAATGACGGCTACACGGACACGGCGCGGGGTTATGCCCTT
>JACMJB010000169.1 GCA_014380815.1 Armatimonadota bacterium | reverse complement strand
TGACGAAGAAGCTCGGTCGGGAAAGCCTGCGGGCGCTCGGCTCGATGCTTGCCGAGGTAACCTTTGTTGCGCGGAACGTTAGACGGTGGGAGTCTAAATACCGCGCGAAATACGCGGGCGGCAGCAGCGGCAGCCGACTCCAGGGGCAGGGCGTGTGAACTGGAAACAACGGTCGTTGGAGGCGGCGGTCTGGGTCTGCGGCAAAGCAGCTCCGACTCTCAAGAATATTCCTCTTCATCCCAAATCAATTTTCATCCTTCGCAATAACGACATTGGTGACCTTTTGGTCACAACACCCTTATTTGAAGCCTTACGCCACCGCTTCCCAGATACGAGGATTGTGGTAGGGGTCGGAGCCTGGAGCCGGGCGATACTGGATAATAATCCTTACCTATCGGAGGTTCTCGTGCTGAATGCTCCCTGGTATAATCACTCCGTTCCACGGCTCAACGCCCCTCAGGCGCTGAAATACATTGCGACTTCACCTCAGTCAAAGCATATTGCTGAAGGTAAGTTCGATATCGGAATTGATATTTTTGGCAGCACCCTCGGAATGCTTTTCCTGATTCGATCCGGCATTCCGTACCGAATTGGGGTGCGGGGCTTTCGGGGAGGGGAAACGGCCTCACAATGGTGTGTCACGTATAACACCGCGATTCATGTTAGCCAGGCGAATCTGGAAATCGCCGCCCATTTAGGCGCAACTGATCTACCTGCGCCACGTCCTCAGCTTTTCCTGTCGGATGGAGAGCGCTTGGATGCAGAGCGCCTTTGGGCCGAAATCGCTGGCAACGGACCACGCATCGTTCTGGGGCCAGGAGCGGGAAAGCCAGAACGGTGTTGGCCAGAGGCGGACTTTGCCAGCCTAGCACGACGCCTGCAAAGCCAGTATGATGCCCGCCTTCTTCTCGTAGGCGGCCCCGGTGACAAGGATCGCGGTGCCCAGATTGCCGCTGCTTTTCCTATGGTATTCGACCGCACCGGAAAGGTGTCGCTACGAGAAACGTTCGCGGCGATTTCCCTCGCGGACCTCGTGGTCTGTAACCCCAGTATGCTCATGCATGTCGCTGCGGCGTTCACGAAACATACGGTCGTTCTGCTTGGTCGTGGTCAGGATAAAGAAAAAGAGCAGTCTTTATGGGGATACCCAGAAACCTGCCTGTTACTCGGCGGGGAAGACCGCGATAGTGTCGCATCACCAGAGGCCGCGTTTCGGGCCTGCGCGGCTTGGCTTGACAGTCCCAGCTCGCACGAAAGCCCCGTGAGACTCAGAGTCAACTCCCAATAACCACAATGATTCAGAACCAGTTCTCTTTTAAAACAAAGGCAAAGGCCTGGGTAAGGCTGAGATTGAAGCCGGGTATCGGCACGGCGATCCGCCCACTCCGAGTAGGTTTGCATCAGGCTATCGGAGCCGCGTTGCCGCGCTCTCAGACTTGGGGATCGCCGCACCGATGCGTCATCACGATGGCAGAAGCAGTCCGCCGCGCCAACGACAGCGCAAAGAAGACTAACGGGCCACTGCAGGAGTATCAGGAGCTTTTTCGTGGCGAGGTCGAGATAAAAGCTTCGAGAATGGTTCTGGGAAGTTTCCCCTCCTGGTACCGAAACGAGCCGTATTGTGTTCCAGCCTATGACTATGTGGCAACGCTACGTCCCGCTCGCGTTTATGCGGAGCATCTCGCGATAATCACTTGCGATGACACGCTTGTCGGAGAAACCTCCAAGTGGTTGGGAAGGGGCCTCAGCCATTATGCCTTCAAAGACCTCAGATTACCCGCGCCCCGCCTTCTCAAAGGCCGCGTGCTGGATCTGCTGCCCGGCTGGGATAACTTCTACCACACTCTGATCGAAGTCGCGCCAAAGTTCCGCACCCTGGAAAGGGCTGGCATAGATATTCGATCTTTCGATCATTATCTTTTTGGCACCCCGAAACGCCCTTTCGAGCGCGAGATTCTGGAAAGGTTCGGGGTTCCGCTGGACCGCATCGTGGACCCTGCCGAAGCTCGTCATCTGGAGATTGAGGAACTGGTTGTCCCTACGGTGCCCTTCAATGACCTCAACGATAAGTTCGCGGTACGCAACACGCATGGCCCCTGGATCACGGCTTATTTACAGGATCATTTCCTGGATGAGGCAGATCGAAAGTCTGAACTGAGTCGAAGGCGGTTGTATCTGTCCCGCCGCAAGGCTGGAATGAGGCGGGTCGCGAACGAAGATGCGGTATTTGAAGCGCTCCAGGAACACGGCTTCGAGAGGATTGATGCGGACACCTACACCGTCGCTGAGCAGGCGCGGTTGTTCCATTCCGCTGAGTGGATTGCTGGCCCCCATGGCGCCGCTCTCGCAAACTGCATTTTCTGCGCACCGGGAACAAACCTGCTTGAGCTTCGCGCCACGGAGCAGCGAAATGGGACCGACGACTGCTTCAATCGGCTCTGCTCTTTTGGCAGCTTAAATCACTATTTGTTGTTCACGGATACGGTCAAGGACCCTGACACTCCGTCTCAGAACCGGGATCTGATTGCGGATATTGATCTGCTGAAACAGATGCTGGCTGGGATTGAGGACAATATCACCAAGCCGGGAAACGCCGTGTCAGCGGAACGGCCCGACAGGTCGTAAGTATCAGGTTACGTCACAAGAGCAGATGAAGCTACCGAATCTGCCGCCGCGTCAGCGAGACCGATTCGGGCACCCTGGTTTGCGGGTCAGTTTTTCAGGGGTGGTCGCTTCTCCCGATGTCGTACCGCTCTGCTCCCCCAATCGTTTTCTCCAATTTTTTCCACGGAACCCTGTCGCCAATTCCTGAAGCCTTGACATTTAAGTAATTACTAAAGTATAATCGAAGCGTGAGTCCAACAGCCGCGGAACCCAGCGTATTTCAGGCGATCGCCGATCCTACCCGGCGGGCGATTCTTCGGCACCTTTGCGGTGCCGATGAGCGGACTCCCACACAGATCGCCGCTCCGCTGGCGATGACGCTTTCGGCGGTTTCGCAGCACCTGAAGGTGCTGCGCGCGGCGGGTCTGGTTTCGGTGCGGCAGGCGGGACGCGAGCGATGGTACCGTTTGGAGGCGCACCCGCTTCGCGAAGTCTCCGACTGGGCACGGACCTATGAGCGGTTCTGGACCGAAAAGCTGGATGCTCTGTCCAGCTACTTAGAGGAAGAGGCGAAGCGTGAGGAGGAAGATAAATGAAGAACACCACCCCTTTAGATACCCCCTTGGATGAGATTGCGGTCCCGCCCGAAACGGTCCGACTGGAGCGGACTCTGCCGCATTCGCCGCGCCGCGTATGGCGCGCGCTGACCCAGCCCGAGGCCATCGAGAAGTGGCTGCTCTCCATTGCTCCTTCTTCCCGTGGGGACGCTCCCAGACCGCTGGATACCACGGGGGAGTCGGTCACGCTTCGGGCCACGCCCACCGTGCGAATCGCTTATGAGGTAGCTGAGGCCGATGGTGAGCGGCGACTCTCGCTCTGGTGGCGCGTTATATCGCCAGAATCCGGCGAGCAAAAAGCCCTGACGACCCGGGTTACCTGGACGCTGATCCCGGAGCAGGACGGGGCGGCGACCCGACTGGTCATCGAGCATGCCCCGCTCCGCGCAGCCGCCACTGTCTCCTTTGGTGGGGCGCTGGCGCGGCTTGCCCTCTTCCTTGTTCTTGATCGAGGGCAGAAGAGACGAAGCGAACGTCGCCCCCGCGGCGCGGCGTTTGTGAGAGCGTAAAACTCGGTTTGCAGAGTGAGAGGGAACGCCGGGACGACACCCGTCGCGTCCCGTAAGGAGAAGTAAAAATGCCAGTTATTCCCTATGTGGTGGAGCAAGATGCGCGCGGTGAGCGTGGCTACGATATCTACTCGCGGCTTCTCAAAGACCGCATCATCGTTCTGGGTGAACAGGTGGACGACCACCTGGCGAACGTCGTCATCGCGCAGCTGCTGTTTTTGGAAAAGCAGGATCCGGACCGCGATATTGAACTGTATATCAACTCGCCGGGCGGCGTGGTGTCGTCGGGACTCGCCATGTATGACACCATGCAGACCATCAAGCCGGATGTCGCAACCATCTGCATGGGCAGCGCATCCTCGATCGCCGCCGTGCTGCTGGCCGGGGGCGCGCCAGGTAAGCGGTCCGCCCTCAAACACGCGCGGATGATGATCCACCAGGTCAGCGGCGGGTTTCAAGGGACCGCGATGGACATCGAAATCCAGGCCCGCGAAGCGCTCTATCATAATCGCGTCCTCGCCCAGATCCTGTCCGAGCGCACTGGTCAATCCGAGGAGCGGATCAAGACCGACATTCAGCGGGACTTCTTTATGTCGGCGGAAGAGGCGACTGCGTATGGTCTGATAGACAACATCGTGGACCACTCTCCGAGTTCACCTGCCTCCCCGGTCGGCGTGTCCAGCCGCTGGTGAGACGGCTTTTGTGGCTTATCCGGGTATGATTGCTTCAATAACCCAGTCTGCGGAGCGATCCTTCGTTCACCGGACGGAAGGAACATCAAAACCCGATGGCGACACATGAGATCCCCCAGTCCGACTGGGAAAAATACCTTTCCGACTTCTCGGAGCGGCACCGGGGAGCGCTGGTGACTATCGAAGACGTAGACCCGATGAGCAGCCCGGTCATCGAGACGCGAGATCTGCCGTTTGTCTCCATCGGCTACGATGCGGACGGCGCGGATGGCGCAGGCATCATCGAACTGGTTCTTGGGGCGACGGGCGGCGGTCACGGAAAGACGCACGCGATTCCGGCGCCCAAAGCGGTCTTTCACAAACCAGGGGCGGGTGTCCTGAGCAGCGAGGTAAACCCCGACGAGGTTCTGGAAGTCACCTCCGGTGCGAAGCCGCCCATTCACTATCTGACCTTCCGGCATTCGTAGGGCGGGAGGTCGCCAGGAAAACGGACTTTCTGGGGCGGGGCGTCACCAGGGCAAAGGCATCTTTTGTCCCGCTGGGGACGTAGCCGAAGGCCCGGTACTGTCCGTAGGCATCTGTAAACCGCTCGCGGGCAGCTTGTCGGCGCCCCTGGCGTTGATAGACGCGGCCCAGCATGTAGACAGCCAGCGGGTTCTCCGGGCAAAGCTGAGTGGCGGTTCGGAGCCGCCGCGCCGATTCGGAAAGCCCTGCCATGGTCTTCTTCGAGTCGAACGCTCCGCCGGGAGCACGCTCGCCACGATAGTAATAAAACTGAGAGCGCAGGAAGGGCAGGTCCAGTGTACACACCTCCCCGACCGTGATGCGATTCCGATTGGACTTGAGCCGGTAGCCGACGATCTCAGAATCGCCCGCCGCGAACAGCGGCGTGACATACTGATACTGCCCGTTTCGCCGAACGAAAAGCCCCTGCTGACGGGGGAATGGGGCGGCATCCGAGGCATCCACCAGCAGGTGTCTGCCGCTGGCAAGCCGGGCAACCACGACCGCATGTCCGTTGTTGCTTAACACCCCGTCCAGGCTCTTCCAGACCATCACGACCCCGGCAGGGATCCCGGCGCGCTGCAGCATCCCCGCAATCAGGACGGACTGAGAGTAGCACTGCCGCTGGCCCCCATGGGCCATGTTATAGAATTCGAAACCCCGCTCCAGGCTGAAGCGTGGGATAGCCTTCTTCACCATTCGGTGCGCCCAAGCCGCGACCTGCCGCTCCCGCCTTGCCCGCGCCAGCGGGTCCTGAACTGCGGCGAGCCGCACCCGCTCGGAATCCAGCGCCGCCCCGAGTGGACCCTTTTCCGTGACTTCTGGAGGCACGCCGGCGCTGCGGCGTGCTCCGGCATAGGCGGCGTCCAGCCAGCGGTAGAACTCTGCCGCGCCCGCGGGGCGAGTTCGAGGCGCACACTGCGCGTAAGAATCGCTTACAAAACCGGTGAAGGTCGCACCGCCGAGTGCGTAAGAGGGCGCAAAACGAGGGTTGATCTCGCCGGAGGCGGCGTGCTCCGTTCGAGGTGGTGATGGAATCCCCCTCTTCACTGCCGCAGCCAGCCGCGATCCGCCGACACCACTCGGGGGAGCAGATCCACGGAGGTAGACTGCCGTACCCGCTAGTGCGACGGCCACGGCAGCGGCAAAGAGAACGGATCGTCTCGTACGAAACATCGCCTGCCTCGATTCTGTAGATAGCCCATCTGTACCCAGAAAAACGAACGTCTTCCCTTACTTATCGGAAAAGCGGCGTGTTTCGTTATTAATGCCCCCCTGCAGCCGCGCCCCGGTCAGAAACAAAAAACGCCCCGTGTCCCTTAGGACACGGGGCGTTTCTTAACCTTCACCGACACGATGTCAGCGGCGGCGGGAAGGACCAGACGCCTGCAGGGGTGAAGGCTGCGGGTTGGGAAGGCCGCGCCGGACCGCGCGGGCTTCCGCAGCGACCGTCTGGGGAGCAAGGTGCGGCACCGCGAGCGCGGCAAAGATCAGCGGGCAGAGAATTGCCTCGATGCCGTCCATGGCAAAGTTGGCGGCAAGACCGACTCCTGGTAGAACCAGCGCGACAAACGCCTCCAGTGGCATCTCGAACGCCTCCAGAGCGAATGTCAGGCCAACGCCGATGCTCAGTGCGAGAAGCTTTGTGGCGGCGGGAACACGCCGGTCCCGCAGCAGCGAGACGCCCAGTTTGAAGTCAAGCAGATTGCCTGGCTTGCGCTGCTCACCGACCGCCTGGGCCGCGACCTGTCCCCCGACCCGCCGCAGAACGGTTTTTGAAATTAGTGGAATCATTGGTTAATCGCTGTCTCCTTTGGGGTCTCCCCCAAAACATCGCACCCACACTTCTATTATATCGCTCATTGGAAGAAAGAAGTTCCGGCCCCAGACTGGATTGGACGCCAGATCGGACAAAGAGCGGTCACTGATACGTCCTCTCACGAGGTTCTGAGGGGGTTGTCCGCCTCGAGCTGCTTGAGCTGTTCAAACTGCGCGATCTTCTCCGCGTTGCCACCGGCGCGGAGCTGCGCCTCCAGCAGGACCGATTTCGCGACCCGCAGCAGCCGCAGGGAGCGCACGCCTTTTAATTCGCGGCTGTAGCGCTCCTCCTGTCGCTGATCGAGTGTCGCACCGGCGGCAAGGAGGCTTTGGACTGTTTCGGGGCGGGATTTCAGAAAGGCAAGCGCGCGCACGCGCGCCTCTTCGAACGGCGCGGTCTTCCGGTTCTCCCGAAGACCGGGAAACTGCTGCTCCAGCTTTCGCCGCGTCTCCTGGAGCGCCTTCGCCGCATCGGCCATTCCCGGTGAGATATCGCCCCCGGTGCGCGTCCGGCGGGTGGGTTGCATCTGGGAGCGGACCAGATCGAGCGCGTGTTTGAGCCGGTCCTCAGATTCATCACCTAGAGCACGGGAGATGCCGTCAAAGGCCGCTTTCTGGGAGGGAGAGGCAAGGGCACGGACACGCGCAGCGGATGTGCCCGCCAGAATATCGTCGCTCAGTGTGATCTGTTGGCGAAGCAGCAGATCGCTGGTTGCCACCGGCACATCTACGGACGGCTCCGCCACCAGGGCGTATGCAAACGCCTCATCCATGCCGACTCTGCCATCCTTGTTGTAGTCCGGTGGAGGAACAGCGCGTCCCAGACGGTCACGACCCGTCAGCGCGGCGAAGAAATAAGAAGTGAAGTCTTTGTAATCGGCTTCGTTGACCTCCGGTGTACAGCCCGCAGCGACGCGGTCATTGGTAGTCGCGAAAAAGCCGCAGATCGGGCGCTTGACCAGATTCGCCCCCGGCTTGCCTCCCTCGAAAAGCAGATTGCCGAAGGCTCCGGAAAAGCACTGGACCATAACGAGAGTCACCGGGCGTCCTTCCGGGAGTCGAGCGATCTCCGCGCTTAGCTCCTGCACCGTCAGGCCGCGCTCGCCCCAGAGATCATAGGTATTGTTATTGGGATCGCTGCGGGACGGCGAGCCGTGTCCGGTAAAGTACAGCAACAGGGACCCCGCCGCTTTCGAGGTGGAAAGGGTGTCAAATTGGGCGTGGATCGAAGCGCGCCGCGCGGGACCAGCCACCGACTTGATCTTTGGTGCCCGGTACCGGAGAACGGAAGTATCCGTGTTCTGGCGAAAGGCGAGACGAAATGCCTGCTCCTCGTCCGACAGAGCCGCTCCCGCATCGCTATACTGCACGGTGCTGGTATCCGTCCGGCCATCCGCAAACAGGATGGTATTGGGCGTCCCGGCGGGCAAAAGCCGACTCAGGTACGCAACATTGCTCTCAATCGCTACCTGATTATGCGCCAGGTCCGGCCCGCCGCCCACGGTCAGAACCGTCTCGGCGGGGGCAGCGTCAGCGGGGTGTACCCCCATCAAAAATGCCGCAGAAAGCACCGCCAAACGGGCGGCCCGCGTTTCGTGGATACGTTTCGCCCGCGGACTGGAAGATGAAAAATGGAGCGGCGCTTTAATCAGAGATTTTTTCATAGTACGAGCTACGCGATTTCAGCGGGAAGCGTGCCCGAAAAAACGTGAAAAGATATAGTGTGACACAAGATAAGACAGGTCTAACAAAAGACCTCGATTGGTGTTATACTGTCAGCGAATATGACCAAGACGGAAAACGCAACGATTCCTCGTGCCACCGTCGCGAGCGCAGCCCCGCCGCCAAGCGAAAAGCCTGACTTCGTGATGACCCCCTCCCCGAAAACGCTGGGGGCGAGAATCCAGCGATACCGCTTGAAGCAGGATCTCTCGGTGCGCGACCTGGCCGAGCGATCCGGGGTCAACAAAAACACGATTCTGCGGCTGGAAAAGGGGCTGACGCCCTCCTACGCAACGCTCACCCACGTTTGTGAGGCGCTGGGGATCCATGTCGCGCAGCTCACCCGTCCTGAACCGGAGGATTCCCCGGTCGTCCTTCATTCTCGTGACCAGGAGGTCCGACAAGCCCCCGCCGGTGCTGGGGGAAGATCCTCGTTCGCCGCCGATGAAACTGTGCTGCTTTCGGTCCTGAACTGCCGACTGCCGGGCGGACGCCTGAACGCCGCCGTGCTGGAGCTGTTCGCGGAGAGTGAGTCGGTGACACATCCCGGCGAAGAGATCGTTTTTTGCCTGCGGGGCACGGCAGCGCTGACAGTCGCGGGTCGTGTCTACCCACTCCATGAGGGGGATGCCGCCGCGTTCTGGTGCGCCGAGCGCCACTCCTACGGACCCGCCGGGGACGCTGGGGACTCCGAGGACGCTGATCGGCTGCCAGTCAGGCTACTCTCGCTCTGGATTGATACCCGTGAGGATACGCACAGCGAGCGCCGCCGGGAAACCGAGAATGGAAACAAGACGTGAAGACAATCGGGCTGATCGGAGGGCTGTCGTGGGAATCCACCGCCGTTTATTACAAAATGATCAATGAACAGGTTCGGGAGCGCAGGGGAGGGCTTTGCTCCGCGCCGATCCTGCTTCATAGCTTCGATTTCGCGGAGATCGTTCGGCTGCAGCAGGATGGGGCCTGGAACGAGGCGGCGCAGACACTGGCCCGTGCGGGCCGACAGCTTTGCGACGGTGGGGCCGGGTGTTTGGCGATCTGCACGAATACCATGCACAAAGTCGCTGCCGAGGTCGCGGAGGCCGCACCAAGCGGCATCCCGCTGCTTCATATTGGCGATGCGGTTGGAGCCGCCGTTCGCGCCGCGGGGATCGAGCGTGTCGCGCTGCTGGGGACGCGCTACACCATGGAGCAGCCATTCCTTGCGGATTATCTGCGAGATCGCTATGCACTGAGCGTCCTGATTCCCAGTGATGGGGAGCGCGACGCGATCCACAACATCATCTTCGAGGAGCTTTGCCGGGGCATCGTGCGCGCGGAGTCGCGCCAGTGCTTGAAGGAGATCGCCTTGCGCCTGCGGCAGGAGAAGAAAGCCGAGGGAGTCGTGCTGGGCTGTACCGAGCTGATGCTCCTCATCGGCGAAGACACCGGTTCTTTTCCGCTCCGGCGCTTTGACACCACCGCCCTCCATGCCTCCGCGATCGTTGAGTTTGCCCTTGCGTCCGCCCCCGCTGAGACCGTTCACCGTTGAGGAGCCGCCGCAAAGACTCTCCCTGGCTCGGGATGGCGGCGGGCACCGGTATCGGCCTTGCGCTGATCGCGGGGTCCGTCATCCTGGTAACAAACCGGGATTCGGAACGCCTGGTCATCGTGCAGGTCGCCGCTCCGCCAAGGCCGCTGAAGCCAGGCAGCCGAGACACTCTTTTCGTGATGCTTCTTCTGCGGCCCGGCTACTCCCTGAGCGCGCCGAGGGGTCATCTCACCTCCTGCCCCGATACAAAAGTTCCGGTCACGGTTGTCTTCGACTCGCTCCCAAAAGCGATCCGTCCGGAGGCGCCGCGCTTTCCACGCTCGCCGCGTAAACCGCGGACCGTGCTGCCCAACCAGGTCATCGTCGAGGTTCCCTTCACCGTTGCCGCTGCTGCTCTGCCGGGAACGTATCGCATCGCGGGCGAGATCCGTTACCGTCCCTGTCGCCGCCGTCCCTGCCCGCCGCCAGAGACCGCTGCCCTGCTCGTGGAGATCACGGTGGGCTGACGAAAGGCCAACTGATGGGGGCGATCCTTGCGATCGGTGTTATAATTACGCGATGCTGATTCGCCCCCCCGCCTCCCCTGATTCCTCCAGACTCCACCGGGTCCTCCTAGTCAAGCTAAGCTCGCTGGGAGACGTGGTTCACGCACTGCCGCTGGCGGACGCCCTGCGAGCCGGACTTGGCCCTTCCGTGGAGATCGTGTGGGCGGTGCGCGACAGATTCGCCGACCTGCTCTGCGGAAACCCGAATCTTTCCACGGTGACCACACTCAGAGGACACAGTCTGGGTGATCTGATCGTCTTTGGGCGAACGCTGAGACAGGGTGGAAAGCCCTTTGATGCTGCTCTGGATGCCCAGGGACTGCTCAAATCAGGGGTCGTTACCTGGCTTTCTCACGCCCCCCTCCGTATCGGACTGGATTTAAACCGCGAAGGGAGTGCGCTCTTTCTGACGCACCCGGTCGTGCCGGCGAAGGCGAGGGCCCATATGGTGGAAAAGCTAATGGGCTTCTGCGATGTGCTGGGGATCGCGCGTCCCGCGCCGCGCCCGCAGCAGTACCTTGCCGATGGGCAGCGCGAGGCAGCGCGGGCGCTGCTGGGAGAGGCCACCGGCAGTGGGCCGATAGTCGGCGGTATCGTGGGGGCGTCCACGCCGGAGAAGGCCTGGCCTCCAGAGCGCTGGGCGATGCTGGTGGGCATTTTGCGCGGGCAGGGTGTGCGCCTGGTACTGCTGGGCGGGGCGGGCGAGCGGGAAACGGCGGCGCGGATCACCGAGATGGCAGGCGGCGTGGTTGCGGCAGACCTGGTGGGACGAACGCCACTGAAGGTGTTAGCCTCGGTGCTGGCGCAGTGTGACGTGGTGATCGGCGGCGACAGTGGCCCGACCCATCTCGCGGTCGCGGTGGGAACGCCCGTGGTCGGATTGTATGGCGTGACCGACCCCGTTCGGACCGGTCCGCAGTGGGGTGCGGGCCGGTCTATTGTTCTGGATTATGCAGAAGGGGACGCACCGCCGGAGGCGCGGCGTCCGCGCCGCCCGACGCTGGGGGATTCGCTGGCACGAATTCCCGCCGAAGCCGCGGCGGAGGCCGCTAAAAAACTGCTGTAGCGCGAAACCATTTGACGGTGGCATTGTACTAATTGTACTAAAGAACAGCGGCGACACGTAAACTGCAATCGTGCGGTCACTTCGGTAACCGCGACAGGCGAGCGCCTAAGGCACCGGGATGCACCGAACGCAAGAAACAGAAAATCAGACAGGAGATCGGGATCACCAGCCCATCCGGCGGATTCTGGCGGTGAACTTGAACTATCTAGGCGACGCCTTGTTCACGACCCCGGCGCTTGCTTCTCTGCGGGCGCGTTACCCCGACGCTTCGATCGAGGTGCTTGCCGGGGAGCGGGCTGCCGCGATCCTGGCAGGCAACCCGAACATTGACCGCGTCCTGGTCCGTCCCCGGCGCAGCGGGTCCGCCCGCGCCAGCGCCTTCGCGCGTACGATCCGCACGGGCCGCTATGATGCCGCCGTTTTGTTCCAAAGCATCGCGTCTAATGCCGCACTGGCCTGGCTGCTCGGTGTGCCGATCCGAGTCGGCTTCGCGCAGGATGGCTGCACCCCGTTTTTGACCCACCGCGTGGCGGAGCGCCGTGCGGGCGAACATGTCGTGGAGGCATATCTGCGCCTCGCCGATGCCGTGCCGGAGGCCACGGACTCAGGTAAGTCCGCACCGCCCCCTCTCTCCATCGCGATCTCGACAGAGGACCGTGCTTTCGCGGACCATGTGTTCCGGCACCACGAACTGATGCCGCCAGTTGTCGGACTGGTGATCGGCGCGACTCGTCCCCAGAAACGCTGGCCGGAAGAGTACTGGGCGCGTCTGGCGGAGAAGCTGTGGTCTACGCAAAGCGTCTCCTGCGTTCTGCTCGGCGGGCCGGAGGAGGTCGAGGCCGCTCAGCGCGTCATGGCCCTGGCTCCGAACACGCCGCTGTCGTCGCTGGTGGGCAAGACTTCGGAGAAGCAGCTCGCGGCTCTGGTGGACCGTCTGGGCCTGGTGATCTCCGGCGACAGCGGCCCGCTTCATATCGCGACCGCTATGGCGACACCCGTGGTCGCGCTGTTCGGCTCGACCGACCCTGCCGAAACCGGCCCCTGGCAGGGCGGCAGCGCCGCAGCGCGCAGTCCGTGCGCGCCCGCCGTGGTTCTCTACGACGCTCTCGCCTGCGCGCCCTGCCGCAAGAACCCGACTTGCGGCGGCAGATTCGACTGCCTGAAGTCTTTCACACCGGAGCGGGTTTTTGAGTCCGCCTGCGACCTTCTGGCACTGCCGCTCCGGCGAACCGCTTTGCCGATGATCGCTGCGTCCGCGCCGCGCACGCCCGCTGTCGCGGTCTCCGGTGGTTCCCCGCGACGCATCTCCGAGGGGGGAAGCCGCTGATGCCGCTTTCGCCCCCGGAGTCCCGCACTGTTCGTACCGTCCTGGTAATCACCAAGCACAACTTCATGGGCGATACGATCGTGGCCACGCCGCTGCTGCGGGGGGTCCGCCACGCTTTCCCTCAGGCGGCAATCACGCTGCTGACCGGCGGTGCGGCGGCCCAGACACTGCTGGAGTTTCCGTTTGTGGACAATATCGAGGCCTACGACCCGAAGCGAACCCAGAAAGGGGCGGCAGCTTCCTGGCGGCTGATCTGCGCGCTCCGAGGCAGGATCGGCGGGAGTCCCGATCTGTGCCTGGTAGCGGATCGTTCCGTTCGCGCGGCCCTGATCGCCCTTCTCTGCCGCGCGCGGGTTCGGGCGGGTTTCGACACCGAGGGGCGCGGCTGCCTGCTCACCCACCGCGTTCCGTATGATCTCGAAAAGCGCGAAAGCGAGTGCTGCCTGGATATTTTGCGCGCGGTCACCGCGCCGGGGCCGCTGTCCGACACGCTCGCGGGATCACTTGCGGATCCGATGCCACTGCTCTGTATCACCGAAACCGAGCGTCGGCGCGGCGCGGCGATCCTGCGGGAGCGGGAAGCGCTTGGCCCGGTGCTGGTCGGAATCCAGCCCGGCGCATCGTATCGTGCCAAGCAGTGGGACCCTTCCCGGTTCGCCGAGGTCGCGCGGGCGCTAGCGGGCGAAGGGGCCAGCATCGTGCTCCTGGGAAGCGGGACCACCGAGCGCGACGCCTCCCGTGTCCTGCGCGAGGCGATGGGAGAGCGGTTCCCGGTCGTGGATCTCACCGGCGAGACTTCGATGCGCGAGACAATGGGGATTCTGGCCCATCTGTCGCTGTTTATCGGCAACGATACCGGGGTCAGCCATATCGCCGCCGCACTGGGAACCCCGACCGTTTCCCTGTTCGGCCCGACTCTTGCGGAGAAGTGGGGCGAAGCCAGTCCGCGCAATCTCGTGATCGCCGCGCCCGATGGCTGTCTGAAAAAGCTGGAGGTCGCGCCGGTCCTTTCCGCCGCCCGTACCCTTCTTCTCAGCTCCTCTCCGCCAAATCCCGTGTCCCCCTCAGACCCCACTGCCGCCGCAGACTCCGCCATTCCCTCCACGTTTGCGCTGGGGGCGAACCGATGAAACGCCTCTGTGTCGTGCGGCTGGGCGGGATGGGGGATATCCTGCTCGCGACCCCGGCGGTACGTGCCCTCGCCCAGCACTTCGAGACGGACGAAATTGATTTCGTGGTCGGCAAGGGCATGAAGGACGCGCTGACCGGAATCCCCTATCTGCGCGAGGTGATCGAGTTCGATAAAGCAGGGCCGGATGCGCGGCTGGCCCGCTTCTTCCCCTTTCTGCTGACCCTCCGAAACAGGCGTTACGATCTGTTCGTCAACTTTCATCCCAGCGCCAAGACCATCGCCATGGCGGTCGCATCCGGTGCGCCGCGTGTCCTCACGTTCAAGAAAGACCGCCGCAAGCAGCCAGAGACGGGGCGTGTCCGGCACGCCGTGGATGATTTCAGCAAAGAACTGCGCCCGCTCGGGATCCCGGCGGTTCCGGATCGGCAGATGGATTTTGCCGTGCCCGCCGCTGCTACGGCGCGGGTCGCGGCCTTGCTTGGGGGTGAATTCGGCATCGCCCCAGCCGACACCCTGCTGGTCGTGAATCCCGCCGCGACTCGTGACGTCAATCGCTGGCCGGCGGAAAAGTTCACCGAACTGCTGAACCGCCTCGCTGTGGATCTTCCCGATGTTCGGGTCGCGATCTCCGGAGGCCCCACCGACCTCGCGCTGGTTCAGGCGATTCTTCGGGCGCTGCGCGAGCCGGGGCGGGTCGCCAATTTCGCCGGTCGTGTCTCGATCAAGGAGCTGGGCGCACTGCTCGCCCGTGCCCACTGCGTCGTGACCGCCGATACCGGCCCGCTCCACATCGCCTCGGCGGTGAGAGCGCCCCTGGTCTGCCTCTCCGGTGCCGCCGACCCCGACCGCACCGGCCCGCTCAGCCCGCGCGATCTGGTGGTCATCAACCGTGCCCTGCCCTGTATCGCCTGCCAGAGCCGTACCTGTGCTCGTGGAGACATCGCCTGCATGACCGAGATGCCCGTCACCTGGGTGCTTGCCGCCGTGAAGCAGCGGCTGTTTTCGTCCTCTTCCCTCTTCCCCTCCAAGGCGAGGCCCGCCCTGCTTTCTGGGCGTGGCGAGGAAGCCTCAGCGACAGGCGGAGGGGGGCTATGACCCGCGATGAGCTAGCGGCGCTTGCCGAGCGTCTGCGAGCGGACGGCAAGCGCGTCGTTTTCACGAACGGCGTGTTCGACATCCTGCATGTCGGTCATGTTCGGTACCTGGAGCAGGCGCGCGCGCTGGGCGATGCACTGCTCGTTGGGATCAACAGCGATGCCTCCGTGCGGCGGCTGAAGGGGCCGACACGCCCCCTCAACGCGCAAGAGGAGCGGGCGGAAGTGATCGCTGCCCTGCGCTGCGTGGAGGGGACCTGCGTTTTCGATGAGGACACACCGCACGCGCTGATCGAGGTGGTGCGACCCAGTATCCATGCCAAGGGCGGCGATTACCAAACGCCTGATGCACTGCCGGAAACGCCGCTGGTCCGGTCGCTCGGCGGCGAGGTTGTGATTCTGCCTCTGGTGCCGGGCCGCTCAACGACTCGTCTGATCGGTTTGATGGAAGGCGGGAGCGGGGAAGGACCCGCAGCGTGATCCGGGTCTTCTACACTGTCGGGACGTGGCAGCTACTGACACTGACCGCCGCGCTTCAGGAGGCGAAGGACCAGGCGGCAATGGCGGGCGATGCCGCACCGATCTACGAGGACTACCTGGTGGTTTATGAGACGGGTGGTGTTCCCGACGAGTTCAAGCAGATCCTGCATCAGATGGCCGAAGTCGCCTGGCCGTGGAAGCGCATTGTCAGTGCCTACGATCTGCTTACCAACGAGCGAAAATTCAGTCAGCAGCGATTCGATGCGCTGCGCGCAGCGCTGGAGGAGCGGGTCGGGGTACCGGCAGACCAGGTGGAGGAGGTCTGGGTCTGCTTTCTGACGCGCCCCGCGGAAAAAATAGTGTTCGAAACCTACCAGAGGGCGCGGGTCGTGCTGTTCGAGGACGGTTTGACCTCCTACATCCCGGTTCCCATCGCTATGGCTCTGGACAACTCGCGGCGCCCCCGCCTGCTACGGCCCTTTTTTGTCGGTTTTCAAAGCCGAATGGATGCACGCTGGCCTGTGTGGCGGTTTCGGCGCAGCCGCCGGAAACTTGATATTCAGCATCTGGCCCGTGTAACCGGGGCTTACCTGCAGCTGGCTCCCGAACTGCCCGCGCCGGAAACACTGGCGCGGGTTCCCCGACAGTTCGTGGCATATCGCCACCTGCGGGAAGTATTGGAGAGAGTCGCACGAATCCTGCCGGACGATGCTGCTGGATTCGGTGCAGCGGAGTCGGAGTCGGCGCCGAACCGACTGCTAGTCCTCGGACAGGCCTTGTCGCGCAATGGCATCATGACCCGCGAGGAGGAGATGGACATTTATCTGCAGGTGTTCGACACGCTCCTATCGAAGGGGTACCAGATTTTATGGAAAGAACACCCTCGGATCAGACTGCCTTTCTTCACCGAACTCAAGGCAAGGATGAAGGCGCGGCACCAGGGCGCGGAGGAGCGAGTTCAGCAGCTGTCGTTGCCGCATCCCTTTCCCGTCGAACTGGTCGCGGAACGGCTCGAACTGGCAGGATGCGTGGCGGGGACATCGGCGGCCCTGTTTTACCTGCGACGACTGTATAATATCCCGTGCTACACTTTCGCGGACGCTCTGCTGCCTCGAATGAAGGGCGCGGATGTTTTTATGGGCGAGATGGTTCAGCGCGAAGCTCCGCCCCTCTCGCAACTGCCGCAGCTTTCGCAACCACCGGGTCTTCAGCCACATCCGGCTCCCGCTGCAAGGTAGGAGCCACAAGGCAAAACCGTTATGCCGAAGCTGCGTTTTCCTGAATTCTTAGCGCCCCTTACCCCCTGCAATGTTCCCGTTCAGCGATCCACCGCGCCTTCGATGCAGGCGGCATCGCGTCGCATTCTGATTGTCCGCACGGGGGCCAACGGCGATATTCTGATGGGGACGCCGCTGCTGACCGCGCTGCGCCACGCCTGGCCGGATGCTCATATCACCTGGATGGTCGAGTACCGGAATTCGGAGGTGCTGGACACCAATCCGCATCTGGACGAACTGCTGCTCTGGGACACGGCCTACTGGAAGCGAATGACGCGCGCGGGGCTGTATCCGCTGTGGTTTCTTCGCTGGCGGCGAATGCGGTATCTGCTACGCGAGAAGTCGTACGATCTGCTCATTTCGCTGCAGCCGGAGGACTGGTCCTTCCTGGCGCGTGATATCGGATCTTCCGTTCGAATCGGTGTCTTTGATACGTTTCGGGAATACCATGGGCAGAAAAGAACCAGCCGGTGGTCCCGCCGGTACACCCGCGCATTCTCCTACGAGGAGCATCCGGAGCACCGGGTAGATCAGTACCTGCTGCCCCTAGAGGAGCTGGGACTGCCCGTCCCTTCGGATAAGCGAATGACGCTTGGCTACACCGAGGAGGACGAGCAGATCGCTCGGCAGTTTATCGAGCGGGAGTTGAACGATTCGCCCTTCGTGGTGATCGCGCCGGTCGCTGGCTGGCCGTCGCGGCACTGGCCCACGGAGCGATACGCCGCCGTCGCTGACGGAATCACGAAGGCGCTGGGCCACCGGATCGTTCTCGTGGCGGGTGGGGGTGAAAAAGATCGCAGCGTGGTGCGGGAGGTCGCGGACCAGATGCACACCCACCCCGTGCTCGCGGCGGGCACCTTCGGTTTTCGAGGGCTTGCGGCGCTAATCGCCCGTGCCGCGATCACTGTGAGCGGCGATACCGGACCGATGCATGTCGCCGCCGCCGTGGGAGTGCCTTATGTGGCGCTCTTCGGGCCGACCCCTCCCGCGCGCTTCGCGCCCCGGGGTGGTGGGGGCCTGGCGATGCTGCATCCCGTGGAGTGCTCCCCCTGCCATCGCCGCGTGTGTCCCCTGACCGGGAACGCCTATCAGCAGTGTCTGCGGGGCCTCACGCAGGAGGCGGTGCTGGCAGCGGTGCTTCAGCAACTTCACCCTGGTGATGCCGCAATGTCATCGTCTGTCGCCAGAGAGACTTCGCGGGACCCTGCAGGACTATAAGATGGCTTATTTCGACATTGGCAGTTATCCTGAGTTCCTCGCTCCCCTCACTCCCTGCAATGCGGCGATGCGGCGGTGCCCTGTCTCGCGGGAAAAGGCGTCACACCGCATCTTGATTATGCGGGTCATCGCGAACGGGGATATTGTCATGGGGACGCCGCTGCTGGCGGCGCTGCGCGCCGCCTACCCTGAGGCGCACCTGACCTGGATGGTCGAGTCGTCCCTGCACGATACGATAGACGCGAACCCGTTCGTTGACTCCATTCTTTCCTGGGAGGGCCTTTATTGGAAACGAATGATGCGCCGGGCGATGTATCCCCTGTGGCTGACCAAAGCGCTGAAGTTTCGCCGGGAACTGCGGGAGCGCCGCTTCGACACCTTTATCTCGTTCCATCCGGAGGACTGGTCGCTGCTGGTGCAAAACGTGGGGGCCTCCACGCGCATCGGAGTGTTTGACACCTTTCGCGCGTTTCATCGGAGCACCAAAACCAGCTCGCTCCGAAGATTTTACACCCACGCCTTCACGTTCGAGGACCTTCCCGTTCACCGGACGGATCAATACCTGCTGCCGCTGCGCGCCCTGGGACTGGAGGAGGGGGTCAGCCGAAAAGCGGTCGTGGGTTACACGGCGGCGGACCGGAAACGGGTACAGGATTTTTTGCAGCAGGAGGGGGTCGAGGCCGGACCACGTCGCGCGGAGCGGCTCGTAGTCCTCGCACCACTGGCGGGATGGAAGACACGTCACTGGCCCGGCGAGCGTTACGCGGAACTGGGAGATCGGCTGGGGGAGGTGGGCTGCCGGATTGTTCTGATGGGGGCTGGAAAAGAGGAGGCTGATCTACAGAAGATCGCCGCGCGGATGCGTGTCCCACCGATCCTTGCGGTGGGCGTCTTTAATTTCCGGCAGGTATTCTCTCTGATAGAGGAGGCGGACCTGCTGGTGAGCGGCGATACCGGCCCGATGCACGTCGCAGGGGCGGTGGATACCCCCTATGTCGCGCTGTTTGGCTCGACCCCTATCGAGGGACGGGCACCGATCGTCGGTCATGGCCTGCCGATGGCGCATTCGGTGGACTGTGCCCCCTGCGACCGGGATGTCTGCGCCTTTGCTGAAACCGATGCAGCCTATAAATGCATGCGCCTACTCACGGTCGAGGAGGTGTTTGAGGCGTCCCTATCGCTTCTCGATTCTGCCAGATCAGGGCTGGAAGGGAGAGTGTCCCGCTCTCAGACATCGGTGTAGGGCGGTTCCACCGGCGTACCCCGTATCCTGGATGTTGTGCCACAAGTATATAATTGCCATTTAATGATTACATTTGCCACGTTTCACATGGCACTCCCCGAGGATCTGCGAACGACTCTAAGCCGCGACGCGCGCTCATTCCGGGTGCGGGACGATGCCTCCCATTGGATTGCGCTGCTATTTCGGTCCGCGCGTCATTTCCACCCGGACTGCCGGTGCGTCTGCCTTTCCGACGAAATGACGCCGCTTGATCTGCCCGCACCCATCGAGATTTGCCGCCGCCCAGCCCGCTCGAACGACCCTCTCTGGAGCCGCCTTCAAGCCGAGCGAGATTTCCTGCAGGAAGCAGGACACCACAGCGGAAACGCGGCTGCCCATATCCTCTTCTTGGATTCGGATGTCCTGATCAATGGCTTGCTGGAGCCAGCCTTCGCAGAGTCGTTTGACGTGGCGCTGCCCAATCGGCCTCACCCGGAGATGCCGATCAACGCGGGCGTCCCGCCAGTCAAAACCGACCATCATGACGCGGCGATCCGCTTTTTCGATACCGTGCTGACCGTGTTCGACGAGCGGTTTCACCAGGACCTGTGGTGGGGCGATCCGCTTGCACTGGCTGCTATACTTGGTAATGTGTTCTCCCGTGATTCACCACCGCAGCAGGTTGCAGTTCAATTACACGCCGGAGCGCGCCCGAAATCTGTTTGACCTGAAGGCCGATGTGGTTCTGGTACATCTCAAGGGCAGCCGTAAGCGCTGGATGCGGGGCCACTGGGAAGGCAGATAGCTGCGGGCCGAACGGCCACGCATCTCGCACAGCGGAGCGCGGATGCTGGCAGCCCGCGCACGCCTGATCTTTCGGGCCGCCTTCAATCTCTAACACCCAAGCCAAGGCGACAGCCACTTGCAGGCTGACTGCCTTCCGCGCAAAATAAGACATATGCGTGAACAAACCAACACCGCTGTCGCCGCCGCGATTATTCCCGCCCGGCTTGCCGCCACTCGCCTGCCGAATAAGCCGCTCGCGCTCCTGGCGGGCAGGCCAATGATCCAGCACGTTTACGAGCGCGCCCGCCGCGCCGCCGGGTTTGCCGTCGTGATTGTGGCAACCCCCGATGATGCCATTCTCGAAGCGGTCGAGGCGTTCGGTGGAAAGGCCGTGCGAACGTCGCCGGACCATCTGACAGGCACGGACCGGGTCGCCGAGGCCGCCGCCCATCTGCCGGATGCGATAACCGTGATCGTCAATGTGCAGGGCGACGAACCGCTGCTCGACCCGGGCACCATCGAAGCGGTCGCCGCCCCCCTGCTCGCGGATGGGTCGCTGGTGATGGCGTCGGTCCAGTGCCCGCTTCCCCCCGGACGCGAATCCGACCCGAATGTCGTCAAGGTCGTCTGCGATGTCCACGGCTTCGCGCTGTACTTTTCCCGCTCCCCGCTCCCCCACCGCCGGAGTGAAAACGCCCCGTACGCGCCCCGCCAGCATGTCGGGCTGTATGCCTACCGCCGGGACTTTCTGCCGCTTCTCACGCGCCTTGCCCCCACACCCCTGGAGCAGGCTGAATCACTGGAGCAGCTTCGGGTACTGGAGCATGGCTATCGTATCCGCATGGTCGAGGCGGCCCGCGCGCCCGAGTCGGTAGACACCCTGGACGATCTCCTGCGGGTGCGCGCCTTGCTTGAAGGTGGTGGAGAGCGATGAGTCACGAATGGAGTCGGGGCGACGAATATGAGATCAGCGATGACCGGGCGCGCGTGGACGATGACCGGGTCACCGCGTTCATCGGCGGGACCTACTGGGCAAAAGGCGTCCCGCGCGCGGTGATGGTGCGCGCTCTGGACCATTCGCTTGTCTTTGGGATCTACCATGCGACACTGGGGCAGGTCGGCCTCGCCCGCGTCGTTACCGACCGGGCGACATTCGCCTATCTGTGCGATGTCTACCTCGCTCCGAAGCATCGGGGGCGGGGTCTGGGCAAGTGGCTGGTGGAGGTGATCGCTGCCCACCCCGATCTGCAGGGACTGCGCCGCTGGATGTTGCTGACCGCCGATGCCCATTCGCTTTACGAAAAGATCGGCTTTCGCCGCATCGAAGCCGCCGACCGCTATATGGAACGTCACTTTCCCGACATCTACCAGAAAGAAAACCCATGACAAACATCGTTGAGATCGCCCCGAATGTCGCCATCGGCGGCGGCAGACCGTTCGCTCTGATTGCCGGGCCGTGTGTGATCGAGAACCTGGACCTGTGCCGCACGGTGGCGGCAGCCGTGAAGTCGGTCTGCGACGAGATGGGGATTCCGTACATTTTCAAGGCTAGCTTCGATAAGGCCAACCGGACTTCCGGGGCCTCCTTTCGCGGCGAGGGCATGGCGGCAGGGCTGGAGGTACTGGCGACCATCAAGCGTGAGTTCGGGGTTCCGGTCCTGACGGATGTCCACGAAGCCGCGCAGTGCGCCCCGGTCGCGGAGGTCGCGGACGTTCTTCAGATCCCCGCATTTCTTTCCCGTCAGACCGATCTGCTGCTGGCAGCGGGTGAAACCGGGGCGGCGGTCAACATCAAAAAAGGGCAGTTCCTGGCCCCGTGGGACATGAAGAATGCCGTCGAGAAGGTGCGCGGGACCGGCAATGAGCGCGTGTTTGTCACCGAACGCGGTGTTTCTTTTGGCTACAACACGCTGGTCGTGGATTTTCGTAGCCTGCCCCAGATGGCATCGGCGACAAATGCCCCGGTGGTTTTCGACGGCACCCATGCCGTGCAGCAGCCGGGCGGGCAGGGCACAAGTTCGGGCGGGCAGCGCGAGTTCATCCCCGCCCTTAGCCGCGCCGCTGTGGCGGTGGGCGTGGATGCCCTCTTTCTGGAAACCCACCCGGAACCTGCCCGCGCCCTGAGCGACTCCGCCACCATGCTCGCCCTCGCGGACCTGCCCGCGCTGCTGAAGACCCTCAAAGCGATCGAGGCTGCCGCGCAAGGGTAAGGCAGAAACGGACGCATTGTCCTTGTACCTGGTCGCTCTGGAGGCGGAGGCCTTCCTGTTTCAGCCCGCGCGGAGCGCTGACCCGGTTCTCACCGATCTGCCTATGCTGCCGCTCGCTCGAGATTATTCTGAAAGGTTTTTGACAGACTCACCGGACATAATGGGTTCGGCACGATCTTCAGGGAGGGCAGCGAAAATGAATCGAAGCGGCTGGATGGGGGTGTGTTTGGCAGGGCTGCTGGCGCTGGGCGCGGTCCCGGCGAGGGCGCAGTACACGGGGGCACTGGGTTCTCAGCACAACAACATGATGTCCGCGACCTTGAGCACCATGATCCAAGGCATGAGCAACATGGCGATGCTGCGCGGGGCGATGTACCGCTCCGCGGCGAGACGCTACCAGCGCCCGGACCCTCAGACGCTGCGGGGAAAGGCGATCATCCGCCGTGGTCAGGCGACGATGCGCTTTACGCCACGCCCGTTCCCCCTGGACAAGTGGCTGAGGATCTGGGGGAACGGAGACGCCGAAAAGCGCCGAAAAGCCTACGACGAGTGGGTGGCGCAGCGGGCGATCTGGGAGAGTGAGGTACGGCAGCGCGGCGCAAAACGGACCGATATGGCCGATATGATGGCGCTGGCTTTCGCGATCTCTTACGAAGCGTACTCGGAGAAGCGCATCGGAGACGCCGGATTTCGTTACCTGGCGACGGGGACGCGCAAGGCATGGATGAAGGACCCCGTTTTCCAGGGTCGCTCCGTCGTTTCCAAGCAGGAGTTCCACGAGGAACTGCTGCTCAGCGCGACATATGCCCTGTATCTGCGTCGTCATGGCTCGAAAACGCGCGATACGGCACAGATCGCCCTTGGTCGTGACAATAGCAAAGCCTTTCTCGATAAGTGGTGGAGTTCCAAGGCCAACGGTTTCGGCACACAGATGGCGAGCCTCGGGACGAATCAAGTACCGGCTGCCGGGGCTGTTTCGGTCGTCGCGGTCAGATCCGCCAAACCGGTCGCCAAGGCGGCAGTCCCTGCTTCGCCGACCGGCGCGACTCCTCCTGCCTTCGAGCAGGCAGTGCGCCTGACCAGTTTCCAACCCGTTTCCGAAAGCCTGATGCCCGCTCGCTTTGCTGCCACGATCACGGACGCCAAGCAGCGCGAGAAGGCCGAAGACCTCTATCTTCGTTTGATCAGCGGCACTCGCTCGGATATGGAGCGCAACACCAGCAATCTGCCGGTCAACAATGTGGCGCGCGCCATGAGCTTTGCCGCTGCCACCGCCTACGACTTGCTGAAAACGCCCGAGGGCAAATCCATGAATGATCTGCCGTCCCAACTGACGAAAACGCATATGGAGTCCCTGCGGCGGCAGTTCGCCGTTGCGCTGGCGGGCGATCCCGGCTTTCGAAAGCTCAGCGACCGCGAAAAGCAGGAAGCCTATGAAATGTATCTGCTGATGCCCTCCATGGCGGCCCTGACCTATAATGCTGCTGTCGAGCAAAAGGACGTGGAGGGCCAGCGCAGCGCACGCGGCGTGGCGCGTGCTACCTTGACCCAGCTTTTCGGGGCCGCACCCGAAAAGCTGCATTTCACGGAGACAGGACTGGTCATTGACTTGCCTTGATGGGCCGTCTAAAGCAGACGGTTAGCGCAGCGCCAGTGCCTCCCGGAGGTAAGCCGCCGTCGCGGGGGGGGCGGTGAGCAAAACGTCGCCCTCTACGGGGCCATGGGCGGCGAGGGTATCGGCGGAAAACAGAGTGCCGGAGCGGAGCCAGCGTGATTCCGCCCCAACTTCGCGCGCGAAACAGAGCGCGGCGGCAATATCGTAGAGCGAAACGCCGACACTTTGCGAACCGGCGAGCCGCCCGGCGGCGGTCCAGCAGACATCCAGCGCCGCCGACCCACTGAGGCGCAGGCGGGCGGGAAATCGGTCGAACGAGACCCGGTGGATGCTCGTGGTGCAGATGCCATAAGCGTCCTCCTGGGTCAAAGTGCCGCCGGTCGGCAGCGGCGCAAGCGGTGCGTCGTTTCGCGTTGCCCCCCGCCCGCGTGCCCCGGCAAAGGTCTCGCGAAGCTCCGGAAAGACGACCACGCCCACCGCCGGATGACCGTCCGCCACCAGGCCGATGCTTGTTCCCCAGTGCGGCAGGCCATGCGCCAGATTTGTGGTCCCGTCAATCGGGTCAATCGCCCAGAGCGGCGCGCCCTCGCAGTGGTCGGCTTCGCGTCCGAACTCTTCTCCCAGAATATCGTGGTCGGGGAACCGGGCCGTGATCGCGTCGCGCAGGAACCGTTCGATCGCCTGGTCAATGTCCGTGACCAGCGAGCCGTCGGGCTTCGCGCGGACGTGCATCTCCTTCTCACGGAGGTGCATCGCACGGTCCGCCGCCTCTGCCGCGAGTTCTTTCGTCCAGGCGAGTATCGCCGTCAGCTCCAGTTGGTCTTGTTCCGCCACGCGGTTTGTCCTTTCGAGTCGTTGCGCCGATATACTAACGATTGTGTTTCCTGTCACTTCCCTGTCACGCGCCGATCTTTTTGTTACCACGGCGCTCAAGCGCGCGCCCGTGCTGCAGGCGCACGCGCAGTCTATCGCGGAGGAGCTTGGCGCCGCGTTTGTTCCTCGAAGCGAACAGGGACTCCCCCGGCTCTTTGAAGCCCATCCGCTCGCCCTTCGTGCCCTGGTGGTCCAGGCCGACCGCCTGCTGCTGACCCAGCGCACTGGCGAGGAGCTGTTTTATCACCCCAATATGGCGTATCTGCGCCTCGGCAACGTCCTGCGCGGTGGGCGGGACCTGCTGACCGAGGCCGCGCAGCTCAGCCCCGGCGATTCCGTGCTGGATGCCACCCTGGGCTACGCATCTGAAGCGATCCTTTGCGCGCATGTCGTCGGCGACAGCGGTGAGGTCCACGGCATCGAGGCGGTCCCGGAGCTTGGGATCGTGGTGCGGGAAGGTCTGAAGACCGTCGCCACGGACCAGGTGATCCTGAACGCCGCCATGCGCCGTGTTCAGGTGATGCATCTTGGCCATCATCTGGAGTTCCTGCGTGCCTGTCCCAGTGGTCGCTACGATGTGGTCTGCTTCGACCCGTTCTTCGACCAAATGCTGGAACAGTCTCGCTCCATCGCACCGCTTCGCATCTTTGGTAGCCTGGCTCGCCTTCTGCCCGAAGCCGTCACCGAGGCCCAGCGTGTCGCCCGCCGCCGCGTGATCGTCAAGACCGAAAAATGGGCCGATGCACTGGAAGCTTACGGTATCACCGAGCGGATTGATTCGCGCGGGGGGAAGGTAGTTTACGGGATACTGCCTGCCCGGTGATCGGGATCGAACGCGCCGTCACGAGGGGGGGCCTCGGCGGGGGCCTTCTCCCACCATTTCGGCCCGCGCTCACCCAGACCCACCTTGGCGGTGTTGACCCGCGCCCGCGCCGCTTCTTCCGCCGCCTCGTCCTTTGCTCTCCGTGCTGCCCTGACCGCGCGGCGGGCATCCATCAGCTCGTGGACCAGCCGCTGACGCTCGTGTTCGGGAAGATTCGGATTGGTCGCGCGCCAGCGGCGTCCGTCAATCACGACGTAATGACCATCCGGAGTAGGCATCGCGCGGCGGTCCGGGGGATCGTCGGCCTGTATTTTCGGTTCGTTCATACCGATGTAGTACCCAGAAGGAATCGGGTTTCATTCGGTTGAATCTATGGCTGGCTGCCATCGCTGCCGCGCCGCCCGCCGTTGATAGGCCGATAAACGGTCTGCCTGGTCTGATTGAAAAGGAGTCCCGCGTGTTTTTTATCCGCACTCTGCTTCCTGGCGCGCTGCTGCTCGCCGGCTTCGCTTCCGTATCCCGTGCCGCAGCCACTTCGCTTCCTGCCCCGGCATCCCCTCCTGGATCTGAGAAAGCTGCCGGAAAGGTCAAGCCTCCCCTTCAGCGACAGACTGCGATTGTTCCCTTCATTCCCCTGAAAGGGCACGGCGCACCGCTGGTGAACATCGGCATGAGCGACACTGTCACCGCGACCTTCATGATTGACACCGGCGCGTACCAGTGCTTCATGACGGAACGGATGGCGAAAAAGCTGGGTCTCAAGCCCAAAGTGAAGACCAGTTCCTCGAGCTTTGATTCGGCAATGGGCCGGGATCGGGATGGCAACCCGCTGGAGTTCGTGGAGGTGCCACAGATGAGAATCGGCCCGATGGTTCTCAACAAAGTACAGTTTCTGCTCCTGCATGACGAGGAGTTCTTCGGTTTTGGCGAGCAGGAATGCGAGGGATTGATCGGAGGACCGCTGCTGTCTCGCTTCGCCCTCTTCTTCGATTACCCGAGGAAGACCATGGCGTTTATCTATCCCGGTAATCTGCCCCCCGATGCTGTCGCCGGGCTGGGGATGGCGGATGCACCCTCCTCGCCGATGATGAAGGACAAAAAAACGATTGCCGTTGACGTGGCGTATCGTACGCAGCGCAGTATTCACGGCGGCTTTGATGAGTTCGGATCAGGGGGGGGATTCATAGACTTCGCCCAGCATGAGTATGCCGTCAGACTGGACCTGGAGCAGAATGGGAAAAAATATTCGGACAGTCTTTGGGTAGATACCGGAGCGCCCAACACCAGCATCTCTCGAAAGGCTGCCCTCGCCCTCAATCTGGAGAGCGTAGAGCAGACCTCCGCGACGACCATGCAGGAGGGGACCGTCTTTGGTGGCTACGCAAAGGTGTCCAAGGCTACCGTCGGTACGCTCGCCCTGTCTGATTTCAAGGTGGAATTTCCTGGAAGAGAGAGTGGGCAGTCTCCTCTCCTCGGCGCGGACATTCTTTCCTGCTGCAATGTGCTGTTCGATTTTGCTGCCCAGAAACTGTATCTGAAACCGATCCTTCCGCCCATTGCGCCGCGGCTCGGCAGCCCCGAAGTGACTGCGGAGCGGGTGGACAAGGAGCGGCTGCGGCAGGCCGTAGAAATTCCAATGGCGGAGTTTTCGCCAGTGCTCGCGGGAATCGCCAAACCGGATTCCGAGAACGGCGGGGAAAGCGACTTGCCGCTGCAGATCGCCGCCCTTGAGAAGCGGCTCAAAGACGATGCGACGAATGCCGTGCGGCAGATCGCCATCGGCGATCTATTCCTGACGGACAAGCAGCCGGAGAAAGCGAAAGCTGCCTACGAGAAAGCAGCCGTCTTTTACCGAGCACAGATAAAATCCGCGCCCAATAGCGCGGATTTTGCCGCGAAACTGGCTCGTGTTCTGATCGCAATGGAGCAGGTGGACGAGGCATCCCTGGAGGCGCGCCGTGCGACGCAGTCTGCTCCCGCCAGCCCCGATGGCTGGCTGGCGCTGGGCTGGGCCACCCATGCCCGGTCCGTCGCTGCCCTGACGGGCCGGACCAGCACCGTCACTGTCTCTGGAAGCGACGAAAGTGAGCTGCGTGACCTGCTGGCGCGGCTGAGAAAAACACCCCCAACGATCACGCAGATGCAGCAGGCGCAGGACTTGGCAAAGGAAGCGCGTGGCTATTTCGATCAGGCCGTGATGGTGGCGGGGGCATCTCCCAAACCCTTCGAGGAGCGTGCAAGATTCCTGGTAGATTCGAACCTCGGCATCAAGGCGACGCTGAGGGGGCTTGAGAATAAGCTGGATACCGTGAATCCGGTCCTCTACACAAAAGAGTATCTCACTGACATGGAAGCCGCCGCGGACCTCACGCCCAATGATCCCCTCGCTCAGACGAAAGCGGCGACAGCTGCGGTGGAACTGCCGCTCTTTCAGGGACGATCGGGAATTGACAGCCGTGAAAGTCGGTTTTGGAAATCCCTGCCCGGTGATGCCCGCAGCGCCGCCCAGGTCCGGATCACCCGTCTCGTATCGCTTGGCTCGCACCGAGACAAGGGAATCGCCGCGAAGGCCACGGAGCAGCTTGGTCAAGTCCAATACCTTCTGATGCGAAATCCTGATCTGGCGGAAAAGACGCTTCGCAAGGCCGCATTGATGGATCCCACGCAGTCCTCTGCGGTCCATACGCTCGTCGAACTTCTGACTGAGAAGCGGCGTTACCAGGATATTGCAGCCCTTCTGCAGGAACGGCTCGCTGTCAAAGCGACAGCACTGGATCACCTGATGCTGGCTCGTAGTCTCGACCAGCTGAACCGCTTCGAGGAGGCCGAGGCGAGCGCGAAGGCTGCTCAGGCACTCTGCCCTAGCAGCTTCATCACGAATCTGACCTACGCGGCTCTGCTGCTGAAATACAGCGATACGGATACCTTTCGCCGCGCGACGACCGCCGATGAGTGCCTGGAGAGAGCGGAAAAGGCAATGGGCAACTTTGTGTCCCGGAGCCAGCGTGCCCAGTACAACAACACGCGCGCGATCTTCTGGGGGATCTGGGGAGACCCCGCCGAGGCTAAGGCGCTGGTGATGCGGGTCATCGAGGAAAGCCGAACCGATACCCAGGCACGCGATATTCTGGGGGCGATCGTGCTTTGATCTAATCCTTTGATCTAAACCCGGGTGGCTCGAACTGATGGGTTGGGGCAATAAGGGCACTGGGAACGCCAAAAGCATACTTCGGGCAGGAACAGCCAGTGCAAATAAGGCATACTATAGGTGAGGAGCGCCTGCCACATGTCCACACCGCCTTCCCCCCATACGCAGTCACCGACACCGCCGCGGAGTATTTCGGATAAGCTCAGTGAGGCCCGCCGCCGCCGCATGGTAGGACGGAGCGCGGAGCTTGCGCTGTTTCAAGAGGCGCTGCAAAGTGCCCCGGAGGCGATGCCGTTTAGTGTCCTCTCCGTCTTCGGGCCGGGGGGCGTGGGGAAATCCACGCTCCTGCGCGCCTACGCGGATCTTTGCCGATCCGCTGGGGTGCCGTGCCACCTGGTCAACGGGCGGGATGTCGAGTCATCGCCGGACCGGTTTCTGAAGGCGCTCGGGGGATCACTCGGTCTCGAGACCGGCACCAACGTGATCGCCGCGCTCGCCGGTGCGGAGGGGCGTCAGGTCATTCTTCTCGATACGTTCGAGGCGCTGGAGAGCCTGGAAGGGTGGCTGCGCGATGCCTTCCTGCCGCAGCTTTCCGGCGAAACGCTCGTGGTCGTGGCGGGGCGAAACCCGCTGTCCACCGCCTGGCGCGGCGACGAGGCCTGGCAGCCGTACCTGCGGTCGCTCTCGCTGCGCAACCTCAGCCCGCAGGAGAGCCGTCTGCTGCTCGATGACCGCGCGATCCCTGCCGAACACCAGGAAGCGATCCTGGAGTTCACTCATGGTTATCCCCTGGCCCTCTCTCTGATGAGTGACCTGCTGGCACAGCGCGCGACAGCTGCCAGCGGCGGCGTCCTGCCCGCCGGGCCGATGGGTGAGATGGGGCCGTCGCCGGACATCGTTCAGGCGCTGCTGGAGCGGTTCGTGGATAAGACCCCGACCCCGCTGCACCGCGCGGCTCTGGAGGTGTGCGCTCTGCTGCGGGTCACGACCGAGCCGGTCCTGGCACGCCTTCTCGATGCTCCCGATGTTCGGGATTTGTTTGACTGGCTGCGCGGCCTCTCCTTCATCGAGCCGGATCAGCCCGGAATCTCGCCGCATGGGGTCGCCCGCGATACGCTGATGGCCGACCTGAGGTGGCGCAGCCCAGACCGTTACGCCGACCTGCACCGCCGCGCCCGCGCCTACTATCAGGAGCGGCTCGCCCAGACCACGGGCGGCGAGCAGCAGCGCATCCTCTGGGACTATATTTTTCTGCACCGCGACAACGGCGTTGTCCGCCAGGCGTTCACCTGGCAGGACACGGCGAGTGTATATCCGGCTCCGGCCCGGCCCGAAGATCGCGAAACGCTCGCAGCCTGGGTCGAGCAGTTCGAGGGAACGGAATCTGCCGGGATCTTCCGCTACTGGTGGGACCGGCCCGAAGCGCAGATGACGCTGGTCTTCCGACAGCCGCTGCCGGGTGGCGGCGGGTCGGAGGCAATGGGCTTCATGATGCAGGTCGCCGTGCATAAAGCGGGAGAGGCGGGCCGCGCCGCCGACCCCGCGACCGATGCCGCCCTGCGCTTCCTGGAGAACAACGTGCCGCTGCGAAGCGGCGAGGCCGCAACCACGTTCCGTTTCTGGATGGCAAAGGAGACGTATCACTCGGTTTCCGCGATCCAGAGCCTGATCATTGTGAACACGATCCGGCACTATCTGACCACGCCGGGACTGGCATACTCTTTCTTCCCCGTGCTGGACCCGGATCATTGGCTGCCCGCCTTCACGTATGCCGAGATGGTCCGCGTGCCGGATGCCGACTATGTGATCGGGAGCAAACAGAATGCTGTCTTCGGGCACGACTGGCGGACACAGCCTCCCACCGCCTGGCTCGCCGCGCTCGCGGAAAAGGAGATCGCGGGGCAGAAAGCCGCGATTGCCGCCGCCGCCGCCGCATCCGGCAACAGCGCGCCGCCTACCCCTCCCGTTCGCCGTGCCGCCGCCGACTCGCTGGTGGTGCTCAGCGACAGCGACTTTGCCGCCGCGGTTCGGGAGGCGCTGCGCGGCATGACCCGCCCGGAATCTCTGACCCAGAACCCGCTGCTGCGCTCGCGCGTGGTCGCGGAGCAGGTGGGGGCCTCACTGGCCGCGCCGGTCCGAGAGCGGGCCAACGCCCTTTGCCGCCTGCTGCTGAAAACCGCGCAGGGCCTGGAGGGTGCCGGACGGCACGACCGGGCCTACAAAGCCCTGTACCATACCTACCTTCGCCCCGCCCCGACTCAGGAGCGCGCCGCCGAGATTCTGGACCTTCCGTTCAGCACCTACCGCCGCCATCTTGCGGAAGGGATCGTGCTCCTTACCGACGCCCTCTGGCAGCAGGAGATCGGCGCGGCAAACAAGTAGGTTTTCTTTCATTCCGCCTCGGATGAAAGTGAGCAGAAATTGAGCAGTTTTTAGGCTTCTAAACAACCAGGCCTCTCCTCTATACTATTCACAAGGTGAAAATGGCGGCTCAAAACTCCGATGAGTTTTCTGCCACTGCTCGTAGATCACCTACTGTAAACGAGTAGAAAGGGGAGGCTTACCGAAATGTTGACTCTCAGCGTGACGCCGTTCGACATCACTATGCCGGTGCACCAGTTTTTCGAGGATGTCTGGAATGCCGA
This sequence comes from Armatimonadota bacterium, assembly GCA_014380815.1. Classification (GTDB taxonomy): domain Bacteria; phylum Armatimonadota; class Armatimonadia; order Armatimonadales; family Armatimonadaceae; genus JACMJB01. The sequence goes on along the minus strand of JACMJB010000169.1, from coordinate 1,550 downwards.
AGATGCCGGCGACTTTGCCAGGCTCCAGGCTGATATTGACGAGCTGTTCCTGCCGGAGTACCACAACCACCATCCGCTGCTGCCCGATCAAGGTCGGGGCCGAGGCGGTGTCGCTTTTATGATCACCTCGTTTCGAGAAGCGTTCCCCGATCTGCGCTTCACACTGGAAGACCTGTTTTCCGGTAAAGACCGGGTCGCGGCGCGCTGGCAGGCGACCGGCTCCCATCTGGGTCCCTTCCTGGGTGCGCCCGGCACGGGGCGTCCGTTTGTGATCACCGGCACAAGTGTCTTCCGGGTCGGACGTGGGAAGATTGCGGAGACCTGGGACCAATGGGACCGTCTGGCCTTCTTTCAGAAGCTGGGCGTCGCCGCCGCCCCTGTCCCGTTCGAGAACCCCCGCTACCAGTTCGAGTCTTCGGACTACCGCCGCGCCGCGTAGCCTGCTGCCGGAGATAATGGACCTGAAGCCTTCTTCGCCCGCGGCGGCTAATTAGCCGCCGCGGGCGAAGAAGGCTTCAGTGGCCTGGGAGGCTACCGCCGCCGCCGCCGCGCTACCCCACCGGCGATACCCAGAAGGGCAAGCGCGAGAGTGCCGGGTTCCGGCGCGGCGGTGCCGGGTCCAGGCGTGACGTTTCCGCCGATGATGATGGTGACATTGGGGGACGAAAAGTTACCGGTGAGGGTACCGGCGGCATTTCGGTAATCGAGCGTGACTCGCGGCCCGACCCCCGGCGTCTGGGTGGAGTCCTGGTCGTAGATACCGTTGACCGTGGAGGCATCCACGACGACGCGGAGAATATTGCCAGTAAAGGACGCCCCCGGCGCGATACCGGCGGGGTCGAGGAACGCAAAATCCTGGAATTCCCTCGTCGTGTACGGACCGGCGAAGAATGCGCCGTTTTGGAAAAGCAGAGGGCTATTGCCAGCAGTATAGGCAAAGCGGGAGGAAAGGTCACTGCCAAAGAGGGTCTGACCGCTGGTGTTGGTGACGGTCCCTGTGAGGAAGTAGGGCTGGGCATCTTCATCTCGCCCAGTGGGTGGATCGGGCGGCTGGATCGTGGAGGCGGGGAAGCTAAAGATACCGCCGTTGTCCCAGGTAAAACTGAACTGGGCGTGGGCGGGAGCCGCGGTGACTGCAAGAGCGATCACGGCAACGGCGGTGGGCGTGGCAAACCGGAATGGGTACATGAGGGATATTCCTTCTTGGCCAGGAGTGCGCAAAATAGCGCAAAGACAAGTGTATTTTGCCACGAGGATCCGTGGTTCTGCAAGCGGGTAAACTATCCACCGAACGCCCCGAACGGCTCTTCGCACACGGCAAATGGCAGTTTTTGTTGAAACACCCTTGACTTCCGCGCGGCACGGCGAGATACTGAGACAGTCCTGTGAAAAAATACACAATCCTGTGTAGTGGGCGTATCAGGCACGGCGGGCTCACGTAAGTGGCAGCGGGCGACTTTCAGATGCAGCGATGGCCTCAACAATCAGGAGCGGCGTGGCGCGGCATCAGCGCACTGCTTGCACTGTTCTGGATCTTTTTCGCTTACGCG